>JAZUNS010000161.1:0-16428 GCA_045604285.1 Eubacteriales bacterium | reverse complement strand
CCAACAAGCACAGCCAACTCGTAATCCTTAAGGGCGGCAGCAAACAACTCTGCCGCAGATGCGGTACCGCCGTCTATAATCACCGCCATGGGTGCCTCTATTATGGTCGAAGCGTCGGAATAGTCTGCGGTTTCCTTGCCGGATGCATCGCTGTATCTTACAATGGGGCCTTCCGGCAACAGCATATCCAAAACCTCAATAATAGAGCTTAGATACCCGCCGCTGTCTTCTCTAACGTCAAAAATGTATTTTTCTGCGCCGCTTTCCTTCAGCGCCAATACTGCCTTTTTAAAGTCCTTTGCCGTATCCGTTGCCAAATTAAGTATACGGACGTAGCCTATATTTTTGTCACTTTCCAACAGCTTATACTCAACAGAGCTTGCGGTAAAGCTGCCTCTTACAATGGAGATATCCATTGTTTCTTCACCGCGCATTACCGTAAGAGTAACTACGGTACCTGCTTCGCCCGCAACGCTGTCAATAAGCTGAGTGTAGTTGTCGTCGGTTATGGTAACGCCGTCAACGCCAATCATAACGTCGCCCTCTTTAACGCCGCTGTTGTAGGCGGGCGACCCTTCAAACACCTGATAAATGTAACTGCCTTCCATGGTGGAATCTCTGTAAACACGTACCCCAATTCCAACCTTGTTGCCGTAGTTACCGTCTATAAAGGTATCTGCTTGCTCATTGGTCATATATTGGCTGTAGGGATCGTCAAGAGCGGCAACAAATTGCTTTATTGCCTCTTCCATCATTTCCTCGGTGTCCATCTTGCCGGCATAGCGGGTCTTTATAAGGTTATAAACCTCATAAAAAAGCTGTAGCTCTGCCGATATCTCCTCCGTTTCCGGGTAGTAGGAAGAGCTTTCCTCTTCGTTTACAGTGTTAAAATAACAACCACCAAGGGATAACAAAACGCTTATAGCGGTAAAAGCTGCCAAGAGGGAATACAGCAAACGCTTATGCAAGAGGGAAGGGGTAACGTCAAGGTCTTTGCTGTGGTTTATTATCATTAAATAACCTCGCTAAAAATATCAACCGTAGGAATAGTTCTTTGTGTAATAGCTGGGCAAATATTCCTCGGGATCAACGTAGCCGCCGTTTTTAAGCACGGCAAAATGCAGATGATACCCGCTGGATTGTCCCGTTGTACCAACCCTTGCAATAACCTGGTCCTTGGCAACCCTGTCGCCGGCTTTTACAAGCAGGCTGTCACAATGGGCGTAAACCGTGGTAATTCCGCCGCCGTGTTCAACAAACACAACGTTGCCAAAAGCACCTCTGTAGCCGGAATAGGTAACTATCCCCGCATCAACGGCACCTATGGCGGTACCTCTTGCACAAGCAAAGTCCATGCCGTTATGATGCTCGTACTGAACAAACGGACCGTCGGTCCTTATGCCAAAGCGAGACGTTATCCTATAGCTGCTCCAGCCGATAAGGGGAAAGCTGAAAACACCGTCGTAGGTGGCGGCAAGCTTATCCTCAATCTGCTGCTGAAGGGCCGAAATATCTTCTCTAAGTCCTTCTTCGTAGTCCTTCAAAGATTCAATCTCGTCTTTGGTGAACTCTATAAGCTCGTTATTTTCGCCAATCTTGGCTTCAAGCTCGGCAGCCTTCTGCTCTTTTTCGTCGCGGGTAGCCAAAAGCTCTTCCTTGTAGGTCTGCAGATCTTCGTTGGCAAGCTTATAATCCTCTTCCTTTTGAGTAATCTCGGCAATGTTTGCCTCAATATCTTTAATCATCAAGTTACTGCTGTTTACTATATGCTCCATAAACTCTACCTTAGCCAGGTATTCAGAGTAACTTTCAGATTTAAGGAAAAGCTCCAAATGAGAATCGTTGCCGTTCATGTACATATAAACAAGCAACGCACCGAAATCGTCAAGCTTTTTATCCAAAGCCTTTTCGGCGGCATCCTTTTCCGCTGCGGTTTCTTTTATTATAACGTCATATTCGTTAATAATTTTTGTAATGGCTTCCTCTTCTTCCGCTAACAGCGCATACTCCTGCTCCAAAAGCATTTTCTCCTGAAGCATCGTTTGGGTAGCCATGTTGGTTTGCTCGATAAGCTCCTGCAGCTTCTCTTTATTATTCTTTATGTTCGATAACGAGTTTTGCAAAGAGCTAAGAGATTCTCTATCCTCTTCTATGGTGGTGTCGCCGTCCTGAGCGTTTGCCGTAAAGGCAAGCTCAAGGGCGGTGGTCCCTGCCGACAGAAGCATAAAGAAGCACAAAACCATCAGTATGGATCGTTTTAACATAAAAACTCCTGTTATGGTCAATAGGGAAAACTATACGTCCAAATGCTTTTTAACCGATGTGGCGCTGGCAACTATGCCCGCAAACAGCCCGATAGCCAAAAATGCCAAAGGAACTATATAGTAGTAATCCGAAACGGGCGCCATGCTGATAGCCTCATAGCTGGATATAATGTCCGTAAACACGCCCGTGTACAGATAATACTGTATACCGGAGGAAATAATCGTAGCAACAAGACCGATAATGATACCCTCTACAATAAAGGGGGATACCACAAAAAAGCTTGTTGCACCGATATATCTCATAATGGCTATATCCTTACGGCGGGCAAACACGGTAAGCTTAACCGTGTTCATGATTATCAAGATGGCAATAAACAGCAAAATAATCATAAGCCACAAGCCTACAAGAGTAATCGTAGAGCTTATATCGCTTACGTTCTCGTATATTGCAACCTCAGATTTCAGCATATTTGCGCCGAATATTTCTTCCAAATCACGCATAAGCGGCTGGACTGCATCAAAATCTTTAAAAGAGATGATGAAAGCCTCGGGAATGGGGTTGTTTTCCTCGTTGAACTGGGATAATGCTTCCTCCATCCCCTCTTGTCCCTGCATAAGCTTAAGCCCTTCGTCCTTGGAGATGTGAACGTAGCCGGTAATGTTGCTGCCCTTCTTTCTGTAAAGAGCCTCCAGCTTCATGGCTTTGTCCTTGATCTCCTCATCAGAGGCAGAGGCGGGAATATAGGCGTTTATAGTTTTTATCTCTTCGGATTGATCCTCGATAAACTTGTTAAGATTATCTATAATCATGTAAAAGGAGCCAAGCACCAGCATACAGCAAATAAGCACAAGTATTGCAGCGGTAGTCATGGCACCGTTACGCCAAAAGCTTACAAAGCCCTGGCCTATCAAATGAGGAATGTTTCTAAGCTTCAAGAACAGCACCCCCGTTCTTGTCGCTTACAATAACGCCGTCCTCAATCGTAAGGGTGCGTTTTTTAAACTTTTCAACAAGCTCCATATCGTGGGTAACAACAATTACGGTTTTGCCCAGCTTGTTTATGCGTATAAGCAAATCCATAAGCTCAAGGCTCATTTTGCGGTCAACGTTACCCGTAGGCTCGTCGGCAATAACTATTTTGGGGTTGTTTGCAATAGCACGTGCAAAGGCAACCCTTTGTTGTTCGCCGCCGGACAGCTCGTTAGGAAAACGGTCTGCCTTTTCGGTAAGCTCCACAAGATTTAAAAAATAGGGAACTCGCTTTTTAATTACAGAGCTTTTTTCGCCTACAACCCGCATGGCAAAAGCAACGTTTTCGTAAACCGTCATGCCGGGAAACAGCCTAAAATCTTGAAAAACGACGCCTAAGGAGCGCCTAAGATACGGCACTTTTCTTTTGGGCATCTTGTCAAGCTTAAAATTGTCAACGGTAAGCTTGCCGCTGCTGACCCTCTCCTCACGCATTAAAAGCTTGGTAAGGGTGGTCTTGCCGGCGCCGGAGCGCCCGACGATAAAAACAAACTCGCCGTCCTGTATTACAAGATTTACACCGTTAAGGGCAGGTGTACCGTTATCGTACACCATCGTAACGTCTTTAAATTCAATCATTCCTTACAAACCCTCCAAAGGTTTAACGCCTTTAATAGTTGTGGGGTCTGGATTGTACGTATTTTTGTACCATCAACGCCACTTTAAAGGTAATGGCGTGTTCAAACTCACGCAGGTCAAGCCCGGTAAGCTTTTTAATCTTTTCCAATCTGTATACCAAGGTGTTTCTGTGAACAAACAGCCTTCTTGAGGTTTCGCTTACGTTAAGGTTATTCTCAAAGAACGCCTGTATGGTAACCAAGGTTTCTCTGTCAAGTGCGTCAAGGGACTCTCTCTTGAATACCTCCTGCAGGAACATTTCGCAAAGAGTGGTGGGCAACTGATAAACAAGTCTGCCTATACCAAGATTTTCGTAATTGGATATCTTTTTGTCGGGGTCAAAAATACTGCCTACGTTAATCGCAATCTGTGCGTCTTTGTAGGAGCGTGCCAGATCCTTAATGTTGTTAACAACGGTGCCGATACCCACAACTGCGCCCATCAAAAATTCGCTTTGTGCGGTATCAACTATAGTATTGGCAATATTATCCACCGTTTCGTGGTTTCTGGAAACAGAGGCGTTCCTCAATTCCTTTACCAAAACAACGTCGTTTTCGCCAACGCTTATAACGTAATCCCTGTTTTTATCGGGGAACATACTTTGTATAACGTCAAAGGGGTTAGCCTCACCCTTGTTGGTGAAGCGCACAAGAAATACCACACGGTTGGTCTCGCTGTCAAAACGCAGCTCTTTGCTCTTAATATAAATATCGCCGGGCAGTATGTTGTCAAGGATAATGTTCTTAATAAAACTGGTTTTATCGTACTTTTCGTCGTAGAGGGTCTTTATGTTTGCAAGGGAAACGGAAAGCAAAGAAACCGTGCTTAAAGCCGTAGCATCGGTACCTTCCGCAAAAGCAATATATTCAACGTGGGCGTGGGATCCAATAGGCTTGTATGTATAGCCGTCATGGGTAACGCCTTCAAAGGTATAGGCTACGTCCTCCAGCACAGCTCTTCTGGATTCACCGATCTTGGTAAGCTGACTGCAGGCAATAACGGTACCTCTGTCGTCAATAACGCCTATTGTCCTGTCAATGGCATCTTTCATTTGATAAACTATACCTTGAAATAATTTCATAAAAATCCCCCGTTCAAGTCATAATCATTTTGCACATTAAGCAAACAATATCCGATACAGATTATAAACGGTTTGCACAAGAAAAGCAATAGTTTTTGAATAATTTTAACAAAAAGTTCAGCAATTTTTTGGTGGTTTTTTCAGGTACCTGTCTTAAAAATCGAAAAAGCGAGATATTTGCGACGAAAAAGAATTACTGTACGGACTTTTTGCGGAAAATGTCTTGACAAGCACTTGGTGCTTTGTTACAATTAATCCACAGACAACCATACTTTATGAAGGGAGGATGCAGTGCCGAGATTGGCTCTGCGTTGTGCTGTAATGGCTGAAAACATGGCTGAAAACTTTGAAGAATTGGAAGGCGAAACCTGCTTCCTTATTGATGAGGACGGTAACGAAACCCCCTTTGAAATTATAGGCAAGCTGGAAATTGAAGGATGCGAATACATAGCATTTATGCCTATTGACAGTGACGAGTGTGAGTACGTTATACTCAAAAAGGAACGCGACGAAAACGGTGATGACGTTTACGTTACCATTGATGATGATGACGAGTTTGAAAGCGTAGCCGAAGTATTTGAGGATGAGATCTTTGGTGATCTTGACTTGGATATGCTTGACGGTGACGACGAAGACGAAGAATAATTTTAACGTCACGGGTATAAAATAAAGACGGGTTTTTCCTGCTTGGTGCGTGTTGTTCTCGCATAAAAACCCACATTTACGAAGCGGAGACCGGACTTCCCGTTCAGGGAATGCAGACCTCCCGACGGTGCGCTGCTTATGTCACCGCACCGCTCGGATGCTGGGAGCACAAAAAATGGGAGAGGTCACCACCCTTGCCAGAGAGCAGGGTTTCGTTTGCGAGCCACGGCCCGGCGGGAATATTCAGTAAAAAACAAAGGAAGCTGTAAAAACAGCTTCCTTTTTTGCGTTTACAGATTTAAAAACATATCAATCATATCCTGCCAGGCAACAAGCTCTCTTCCAAAAAGAGTGCTGCAGAAGGCAAGCACGTCTTCCTTGAATAAAATGGCAAGGATAACGCCTGCAAAAAGAGCTAAAACGGCGATAAGCTTGTATATAAGCACGCATCTTGCAAAATGGCATTTGTTTTGATTTACCGTGCCCCCGAAGGACATAACTATGGTCATTATCAAGCCCACGATAGGTATCAGATACAACAAGGATATTAAGAAATAATACGGGGTGCCTACCACACCGTACTCGCCCTTTTTATCGGGCTTGCCCTTATAGCTCTGCTTGCCTAACGGTAGCTGCGGGTCTGTTTCTTTAGACGGCTCATCCTTAGCCTGCTTTTTTTCGTCATGGGCATCCATGGGAATTTCGGTATTTTCGGCAGCGCTGTTTTTCTTTTTTTCCGGGACGAATATGGTTACGTCCTCGTCCGTTTCTTCGGTTGCACCGTCTGCAGGTGCGACCTCCTCAACAACTGCCTCCTCCGAACAAGGCGCTTGGTCTGTCGGGATTGCTGCATCAAAAATCTTTGTTGCCGTATCGGGCTCTGCCGCGGTATCAGCAACTTCAACGGCTTTCTCGGCAACGGGTTCGGATATCTTTGCGCCGCAGGCTACACAAAAGGGAAAAGCCTCGTTAAGCTCGGCGCTGCATTCTTTACAAAGTGCCATACTTTTTCCTCCCAAAATTGCAGTAGCGGTGAAAAACTCTATCACCTTTAAAATGATTATATCACATATTATACCAAAAGTATATAGTGTTTTTATTCAAATTGCGTTTTAAGCTCTTTTAAATTCTTAACGTAAAACAAAGCTACGGCAATTGCCGTTACAGCCCATATAGTGGGCTCTGCCACGCAGATACCCAAAAAGCCGAATTTAGGCACCAAGACCCAAGCCGCAAAAAACTTAAGCACAAGCTCTGTAGCGGCGGTGGCTATGGGTACCATCTTTTTGCTTAAGCCCTGTAATACGCTTCTGAATATCAGCAGCACCATAAGCGCAAAGAAAAAGGGTGAATTGATGCGCATATATTCAACGGCGTAGCTTACAACCTTGGTACTGTCCGTATCCGTAACAAACTTTATCAGCTTGTCGCCAAAGGCGTATATAACCGTTACCCCCAGCAAGCACCAGCCTGCACCTACTGCCAAGGCGCCCTTTATGCCCTTGTTTATACGCTCGTAGTGCCCCGCACCTCTGTTTTGGCTTACGTAAGTGGAAAGCGCCGTGCCAAGCGTAGACATAGGCATCATAATAAGGCCGTCTATCTTTCTTGCCGAGCTGTTTGCGGTAATTACCTCGTTGCCCAGTCCGCTTTGGCTAAGCACGTTATTGGCAACGGTAATGGCTGCGCTGCCAAAGGATACCAAAGAGGTAATAAGCCCCATGGATAATCCCATGGAAATAAGCTCTTTTATAAGCTCTCCGTCAAAAACAAAATCCTTTTTGCTAATGTGCAGCTCCGGCACATAACGCTTGATGTATACAAGGCAAAGGATTGCCGATAACGCCTGAGCGATGATCGTAGCCGCTGCGGCACCGCCTATACCCCAGGGCAAAACCATAACGAAAACCACGTCAAGCCCCACGTTAACAATACTGCTGCCTATAAGGAAAAACAGCGGCATCGTGCTGTTGCCCACCGAGCGTAAAACGGCGGCGCACATATTGTAGGCTATGGTGGTTATCATGCCGAACAAAATAAAAGTAAGATAAACTTTAGCGTCGGCGTAAAGGTCGGCAGGCACCTTCATAAATGCCATCAGCGGGTCTATAAAAAATAAGCCTATAGCAGTAAATATACCCACGGCAGAAAAATTTATGCAAAGCATGCTTGCCACGGTACGTCTCAGCATGGGCTTGTTGCCTGCGCCGTACATTCTGGAAACGGTAATGGCACAGCCGTTGTTAAGCCCGTTGGCAATGCCTATAAGAATACCGTACACCGAGCCTATCGAGCTCATGGCAGCAAGTGCGTTGTCACCAAGCTCAATGCCTATTATCTTGGTGTCAGCCATGTTATAAAACTGCTGAAAAATCTGCCCTAAAAATATAGGCAAAGCAAAGGTAAGCAAAACCTTTAAGGGGTTGCCTACCGTCATATCGTGTTTTTTTGTCTTGGTAATGGTCATATACTTCTCGCTCGTTTAATAATAGTCTAAGATAGTTTAGCACCTTTTTTTGTCTCAGTCAATAAAAATATAAGCAAAAATTCCCATAAATGTGCCTTGAAAAATCTTGGCGGCAACACAGGGCAAAACGCTAAGCTCGTTTTTGCAAACGGTTGCCACCTGGCATATTATGCTAACCCCCGTAAATCCAAGCAAAAACGCCGCAGAAGCTGCCGTTTTGCAGTTGGCTATCCCTGCGGTCAGCTCCAATAACCCTCCTAAGCCCGGGGGTAAAAGCTCGGCAATGCTGCCAAAGAAAATCACGCACCCGCATAAAACTGCAATACCCGTTACGCTGTCGCTTATAGTCTTGCTAAAGCTTTTTTTGTTGGCGGTAACCGCGGGGGTAAGCCGCCTTTCTTTCTTCTTTAGCATTAAGGGCTTAAACACCAGCATGGTAACCACAGCAGACAATACCGTAAGCCCCCCAAGCTTTATGCCAAGGGCGCTGCTTCCCAAAACGCTGCCGGTGTAGCCGATGATGAAAGATAAAGAAGGCGTACAGGAAAAAGTGCAAAGATATTCCGCCTGCCCCTTGCTTAACCCGCCGTTTTTATATAGCTCTACGGCGGTTATTGCCCCTAAGGGAACACCCCCGCAAAGCCCCAAAAGCAGTACCCCAAGCTCCGTTCCAAATCCCGGTGCCCTACGGCATATTTTGCCAATTACTCCATTGGCTGCAATAAGGGCGCCAAGCACCGAAAAAACAAAAAGTGACGGTACAACCCTCTCCCCGCAAAGCAAAAGATATCGTCTGCATCCACGGGCAAGGGTGTCGCTTTCAAAAAGGCAAATTACAAAGGCGGCTACCGTTAAAGCAGAGGGTATCCCTCCAAGCCGTTTTGCCAAAGACATAAGCATCACCAAAAGATTATACGTGTTTTTGCGTATTTTAAGAACGCTGACGGCATATTCTTTTCCATAGAGGTGAGTGCATTGGAAAATAAAACGTTGTCTTCTCCATCCTTTGAGCTTCACGGGCGAAGGCTTTTACAAGCCCAGGGGGTCATGACCCTTGTGGAATACAGCACCGAAAGGGTAATAATGGTATGCCGCAGCAGCCGTATAAGGGTAACTGGGCAGGACCTGCAGGTGGCAATGCTGTCCCAAAACCGTGCCGTCATTACGGGATTAATCGGCGGATTGGAGTTTTTTTAAGGCTAAGGAGTGACTGTCTTGTACCGTATTATACATTATGTAATGGGCTTTCTTTGGTTGGAGCTTACGGGCGACAACGTATTGGAAGCGATAACCGTAATCAGCGCCGAGGGAATAAACACGGGCAATTTTAAACCCTCGGATAAGGGCTATTATATAACCTGCTCGGTATTCGGTGCGGATAAGCTGATAAAAAGGCTTAAAGAGCTTGGGGTTAACGTTACCGTAATCGATAAAAAGGGGCTGCCGTTTTCAATAGGAAAGCATCTCCGCCGACCGGGGCTTTGGGTGGGCTTTGCTTTGGCACTGTTGATAATTTTCGGCTCTACCCGATTACTGTGGGACGTGCGTGCGGAGTGCGATGGCGATTACGACCGAGCGGAGCTTTTCCAACAGCTAAAAATTCTTGGTGTGTATCCGGGTGCATCGCTGTACGGTATAAACGTGTACGAGGCAGAGCAAAGGTTTCTGATAGAAAACACTCGGTTTTCGGATATCGCAATAAATATCCAGGGCACCGTAGCCACGGTAAAGCTAAGGCTGCGCACCAACGCTATCCATAAGCAGGAGGATACCACCCCATGCAACATAGTGGCATCAGAGGCGGGGGTTATAGAAAAAATAACCTCTACCAAGGGCAAGCCTGCCTTGAAAAAAGGTGATACCGTTGCCGCAGGTGACGTGCTTATAAACGGAGAAGTTATCGGCGTCCATGGGGAAGTATATCTTCAGCACGCCACAGGCACCGTAACCGCAAGGGTGTACAGAGAATACACGGTAATGATACCCTTAAAAACCACGCAAAAGCAATATACGGGCAAAGTGGAAACCAAGGTTCTTTATAATCTGCTGGGCAGGGAGATACCGTTGTATAAGGACGAAACCTCTCCCTTCGCATATTCGGATGCCGAAACAACCACCCAAGAGCAGAGCGTTTTAGGGCTTAAACTTCCCATAAAAAAAGAAACCGTTACCTACAAGGAGTATACGCTATGCCCTATAGAGATAACGGAAAGTGAAGCAAAGGCAAAGGCTCTCGCCGCCTTCCAAGGATATTTGGAGAGGGAAACGGAAGGAGAGGTGATCAACACCTACACCGAGTATTATTACAGCGAGGAATTTAACGGCATAATGCTTTCCGCCACTGCAGAAATAATAATGGAGATAGGTACGGAACGGCCGTTAACGCCTCAGGTACCGTAAAAAGCCGACGGAAAAATCCCCGTCGGCTTTCAAATGCGTGTGCGTTTTTACTTCACGCCCGTTATGGCTTTATTTGATTTTTAGCTGTTTTTGTTTTTGCTTACCTCGTCGGAAACGTCGGATATGACGCCGCCAAGCTTTCTTCCGATAACGAAAGGAGCAACAAAAACACCGATAACTGCGGATATCATAAACTTAATAAAGAAATAGATAAGCCATCCTACCCAAGACATCCAAAGGAACATAGAGGGCTGAATTTTGTTAAGTGCTTGCCAACCGAAGATTGCGCAGATAACGAGAACTATCAGACCGAAATCCGACTCCGACATAACCGCCGCAAAGGTGATACCCCAAATGACAATACAACTTATTGCCGTGATAATCATGCGTTTCATGTTAAATTGACCGTCCATAATCAAATCCTCCCAAATGTATTTATGATAAAGCCATAACCGGATTCAAAAATTACGAAGGCAAAAATAATAGGCGTGCCCTCGTTACTGTCACATAACTGAACAACGCTTAAAAACAACCACTGTCCATGAGGAAACACGCCTATTATCAAATGTTATAATAGACAGGTGGTTGTGTATTAATTCAGTTGTGTGACGACGTTATTCTACATCCTTTTTCAGGGTTTGTCAAGTGAAAAAAGAGAGGTCTTTCGACCTCTCTCAAAAATACAGCTTAGTCTATTACAACGCTCCAGCCGAATTCGTCCTTGATCTTACCCCACTGAATACCCGTAAGGGTATCGTAAAGCTTTTGAGAAAGGGCGCCGATCTTACCGTCGTTTATAACTATCTTCTTGCCCTCAACGTTAAGCTCACCCATGGGAGAGATAACTGCGGCAGTACCGCTGCCAAAGGCTTCTTCAAGCTTGCCTGCTTCTGCGGCTGCAACAACTTCCTTAATGGAAAGGCGTCTTTCGGTTACCTTAACGCCCATAGAGCGTGCAAGGCTTATAACGGAATCTCTGGTTACGCCGGGGAGGATGTTGCCTTCAAGCTGGGGAGTGATAAGCTCACCGTCGATAAGGAAAAATACGTTCATTGCGCCAACTTCGTCAATGTATTCGTGATGAATACCGTCAAGCCACAAAACCTGGGTATAGCCAAGCTTTTCAGCCTTTTCCTGGGCGCGGAGGGATGCAGCGTAGTTGCCGCCGGTCTTTGCAAAGCCGGTACCACCCTTTACCGCACGTACGTATTCGTCTTCAACGTAAATTTTAACGGGATTCATACCCTCAGCATAATATGCACCAACGGGGGAAAGAATAATGCAGAACAAATAGGTTGCAGAGGGGTGAACGCCAAGGAAGGGGTCGGTAGCTATGATAAAGGGACGTATGTAAAGGGATTTGCCGTCGTCGGCAGGTATCCACTCCTCGTCTACCTTAATAAGCTCTTTAATTGCTTTAAGGGCAAAGTCGGGGTCAACCTTGGGTATACAAAGTCTTTCGTTGGTGTTGTTCATACGCTCAATGTTCTTCATGGGGCGGAAAAGAAGGTTTCTTCCGTCGGGCGCTTTATACGCCTTCATACCCTCAAACATTTCTTGTGCGTAGTGGAAAACTGCACAAGCGGGGGAAAGGGATATATCTGCAAAAGGAACTATGCGTGCGTCATGCCAGCCCTGCTCCTTGTTGTAATCCATAAGGAACATATGGTCAGTAAAAATCTTGCCAAAGCCAAGCTTGTTCCAATCGGGCTTAGCCTTGGGGGTGGTAGTGCGTGTAACGGTAATGTTCATAATCTTTGCACATCTCCTTAAAATTAATCGTAATTCACACTAATTATAATACTTTTGTTTTCACCTTGCAACAGTTTTTTTAAAAAAAGGTCGGTTTAAGATGCTAAAATGATAAAATATTTTCAAAGGGACACAGAAAATTAGTTTTGAGGAAACAAAATGTTCATAAATGTGGTGTATTATTTTTAGTAAATTAAATAGGAGAGTTTTTGATTTTGGAAGTGTTTATAAAATCCCACGGTCGCGGCTTGGCAGTGTTGCTTTTAGCGGCGTTGCTGGTTTTGTTTTCCGGCTGTGGGGAAGAGCAGGTCATTGAGTGTCACGACGGCTCCTCAGAGGTTTCCGTAGAAGAAAAGGCAACGGCAAGTGGCTACGGCGTGTACGTAGACGGCGTATTTGTTGCAGCAGTTGAGGATAACGTAACCGCACTTGATGCCATAGAAGATTTAACGGATGCTCTTGCAGCGTCCTACGGTATGAACGGCGGTCATAACCAATTGCAAAACGACGTGCGTGTTGTAAACGGTATATATAATGATGATGCTTTTACCGACCCTGCAGGGCTTTCGAAGTGCCTTGGCAATTACGGCAATCGTTTAAGCTTTTCCGTTACGGACGTATACGGCGCAGAGCTGCCCGTAAAGTTTTCGGTTATCAGTAAGGTTATGATAATCGAGGAAGAAGGGCTGGCATATACTACCGAGGTTAAAGAGACTGACGCTTTAAGCGTTGGCACCTCCGTTGTTATAACCGAAGGCGTTAACGGTGTAAAAAACAATACATACAGCAACACTTACGTTAACGGCGTGTGCGTGGATAGCTTCCTCGCCAACAGCACGGTTGTATCCGAGCCCGTCAGTGCCCTGATTTGGCAGGGAACTGAAAACGGCGCATCCTTGATGGCGGCAGGTGAAAAGCTTGCATTGCCCTACGATGGCAGGGTTTCCAGCGGCTACGGCTGGCGCGTAGTGTTCGGCGAAGCTGATTTTCACGAAGGCGTTGATTTTATCGCCCACAGCGGCAGCTGCTACGGTGATGAAATATATTCGTCTGCCGACGGCGTTGTGGTTTATGCGGGCTGGCACAGCGGTTACGGCTTAAAGGTTGTTATCGACCACGGCGACGGCCTTTCCACCTTGTACGCTCATTGCAGCAAGCTTCTTGTAGAAGAGGGGCAGGCTGTTTTAAAGGGGCAGGCGGTGGCGCTTATGGGCGCAACGGGCAGGGTTACCGGCCCCCACCTGCACTACGGGGTTTTAATTGACGGCGATGATGTCAACCCCGAGCTTTATCTTGATTGGAACACCTTTAACGGTACCAATAAATAACTTAATCTATTTTTCCGCAATTTAAGGAGGGAAAACAATGTTTAAAAACGAGTATTTGCAAAAGGTTTACGCCGACGTTGAAAAGAGAAGCGTTGGTGAAAACGAGTTCCTTCAGGCAGTAAAAGAAGTGCTTGAATCTTTGGAGCCTGTTATTGAAAAGCGTCCTGACTTGGTAAAGGCAGGCATACTCGAGCGTCTTGTTGAGCCTGAAAGATTTATTCAGTTCCGTGTAAGCTGGGTTGACGATAACGGCAACGTTCAGGTTAACAGAGGTTACAGAGTTCAGTACAACTCTGCAATAGGTCCTTACAAGGGCGGTATAAGATTCCATCCCTCCGTTAACGCATCCGTAATTAAGTTCCTCGGCTTTGAACAGATATTTAAAAACTCTCTTACCGGTCTTCCCATGGGCGGCGGTAAGGGCGGCAGCGACTTTGACCCCAAGGGCAAGAGCGATAACGAAATTATGCGTTTCTGCCAAAGCTTTATGACTGAGCTTGCTAAGCATATCGGTGCAGATACCGACGTTCCCGCAGGCGATATCGGCGTAGGCGCCCGTGAGATCGGCTTTATGTTCGGCCAGTATAAGAGACTTCGTAACGAATTTACCGGCGTTCTTACCGGCAAGGGCATTCCTTACGGCGGCTCTCTTGCCAGAAAAGAAGCTACCGGCTTCGGTCTTTGCTATTTCACCAACGAAATGCTTAAGGCTGCCGGCGACTCTTTCGAGGGTAAAAAGGTTGTTATCTCCGGCTCCGGTAACGTTGCAATCTACGCTTGCCAAAAGGCTACTCAGCTTGGCGGTAAGGTTATCGCAATGTGCGACTCTGCAGGCTACGTTGTTGATGAAAACGGCATAAATCTTGACGTTCTTAAGCAGATCAAAGAAGTTGAACGTGCAAGAATAAAGGAATACGCTAACAGAGTGGAAGGCGCTAAGTATTACGAAGGCTGCAAGGGTATTTGGACCGTTCCTTGTGACATTGCTCTTCCCTGCGCTACCCAGAACGAGCTTGACGGCGAAAGCGCAAAGGCACTTGTTGCCAACGGCGTAAAATACGTTGCAGAAGGCGCAAATATGCCCAGCACTCCCGAAGCAGTTGAAGTATTCCAGTCTGCAGGCATCTCCTTCGGCCCCGCAAAGGCTGCAAACGCAGGCGGTGTTGCCACCAGCGGCCTTGAAATGAGCCAGAACTCCATCCGTCTGTCCTGGAGCTTTGATGAGGTTGACGAAAAGCTTCACGGCATCATGCAGGGCATCTACAAGGCAGCTTACGAAGCATCCGTAGAATACGGCTGTGCAGGCAACCTTGTTGCAGGCGCAAACATAGCAGGCTTCCTTAAGGTTGCCGAAGCTATGAAGGCTCAGGGCGTTGCATATTAATCAGTATTAAAATTGCGAAGGAAGCCTACGGGGCTTCCTTCGTTAAAATTAAAGCGTTCCGCAGCAGGCGGCAAAGAATATAAAAAATTGTAACTGTCAAATAACAGGAGAAATTAAAATGAAAAGATTATCGGTTGTGATCCTTGCGTGTATATTTGCGATTTCCGTATTCACTGCCTGCGGCTCAAGCGTCCCCATAGACCCCAACACGGGCTTGCCCATAACCTCCGATTCCCCCTCCGAGCAGGAAACTGCAGACCCCTCGTCTGCAGAATCTTCCGTCCTCTCTCAAGAGGAAGAAACGAAGGTTGAATCTTCTGAGGAAAGCGAGGAAGAGTCCGTCCCCACACCCGATTCCTCTGCAGAGGTGTCCGTTGACGTAAGCACCCCCGGCCCCGAGGGCTATGCCGAGTATAACAATGGCTATATCGCTTTCTCCTATCCCTTGGATTGGGAATTCGGCGCCGAAAACGTCAACCTTTTGTTAAGCTCCGACCAAAAAAGCAATATCGTCATAAGCTCCGAGGCGTATTCCGATTACTACGAAACCCTTACGGTAGATAGCTTTAAAGCAGTGGTTGTCCCTCAGGTTGAGGCGGCAGGCTACAAGATAAGCGATATAGTAGTAAAGCAGATAACCAACCGCAACGGCGAAAAGCTTACGGTGGTATTTTATAAAAACAGCTCTTCCGGCGGCGTGTTTTATCAAACTCTTGTAGTTGCCACCGCAGCCGAAACCTGTCAGTGCGTCTGCCTTACCGAGGTGGAAAAGAGCGATGCGCTCTATAATTCTTTGGTGGATAACTTTAAGGTAGTGGCTAAATAGAAGTAAACAAAGCAATCAAAAAGAGACCGCAGGGTCTCTTTTTTTCGTTTATTAATCGAGTTTTATCGACTTGTTTCCATATACGCTAACAAGCAAATATGTACAAACAAAAAACCGAATTTTTGTGCAGGTATACAAAAAACTAAAAGCGGGACTGATCATCGTTGACAAACGAAAAAATATAAAATAAAATATATTTGTAAAAAGGGTGAGAGTTTTTTGCCTTTTGTTCGTCTTATATAGTGAAAGGAGTGAACAGCATGAAAAAAATAATGAAAATTATAGCGGTTCTGTTGATAATGCTTTCTGTGACGACAATTACCGCTTACGCAAGATCTACTTATGATATAACTGTACCCGGAAACAGCGAGCCTACCGGTCAGTACGGCAGCGTACAGGCATTTGCAATCTCCGTAAACGGTGACGTAAACGGTGACGGCAAGATTGACAGCCTTGATGCGGCGCAGGTGCTTAAATATGACGCAGGCATAATAACCGAGTTTGTTAATAAAAAAGCCGAATATACCCTGTCGGAAGAAGAAAAAACAGCAATCAGAGAGACCTTTTATAACGAATACTGTAAAGAGGATGATCCCTATAGCGAAGGGATATCACGTGCAGAAATAGGCGTGT
>JAZUNS010000160.1:0-2626 GCA_045604285.1 Eubacteriales bacterium | reverse complement strand
CAAAAAAGGCCCAGATTGCGAAAAAAGAAATCAGATTTTTATTAAAGAAGTCAGTCGGAGAATCACTCCGACTATCCTTTTATTTGTCATATTTTTTCGCTTGTCACGAACCTCGGCTCGCAGTACGTTAGTACAGCGTCTGGGGTGTTTTCTAAAATTTATATATACAAATCCAAAGCATTGTGGTAAAATGTTCTTAACACACTAACAAAAAAAGGCGGTGCATTTATGAACGGAAAAATTACCGGTTGCAGGGAGCATATAGAGCTTTCCCATAAGGCGGCACTGGAGGGCATGGTGCTGCTTAAAAACAACGGCGGCTTTCTGCCCCTTAAGCAGGGCGCCAAAATTGCCCTTTTCGGCAAAGGCTCTATCGCTTACGAAAAAGGCGGCGGCGGCAGCGGCGACGTTTTTTGCGAATACGTCCGTAACGTGCATCAAGGCCTTTCCATAAAAGAAAAAGAGGGCAAGGTACAGATAAATTCTGCTGTCAGCGGCTTTTACAGCGATTACGTAACCAAGGCAATAGCCGAGGGCAAGGACGTGGTTGGCGCCAACGCCGTTGCCGAGCCTGCCTGTCCTGCCGAGCTTATCAAGTCTGCGGCGGAGGAAAGCGACGTTGCCGTGGTGGTTATAAGCCGCTTCTCTCGGGAGGGGCACGACCGCAGCATAGAAAACGACTATAACTTTACACCCGTAGAAAAACAGCTTTTGGCAGACGTTACGGCGGCGTTTGAAAACACCGTGCTGGTGCTTAACGTGGGCGGCGTGGTGGATAGCGGCTGCTTTGCGGATAACGCCCGCATCCCCGCCGTGTTGTTGGGCTGGCAGGCGGGTATGGAGGGCGGCCTTGCCGTGGCGGACCTTCTGTGCGGCGACGCTACGCCCAGCGGCAAGCTGGTGGATACCTTTGCCGCAAGCTTTAATGATTACCCCTCCTCCTCCACTTTGTTTGAGGATGAGCTTTACGTTAAATATTACGAGGATATATACGTTGGCTACCGCTATTTTGAAACCATGGCTAAGGACAAGGTAGTTTACCCCTTTGGCTACGGGCTTTCCTACACCACCTTTGATATAGCTGCCGAAAGCGTAGCCGAAAGGGATGGCACCATCACCGCCGCCGTAAAGGTCACCAACGTGGGCGACCGCAGCGGCAAGCAGGTGGTACAGCTTTACTATTCCGCCCCCCAAGGGCTTTTGGGCAAAAGCGCACGCAGCCTTGCCGCCTTTGCCAAAACCAAGCTTTTAGCCCCCGGCGAAAGCCAAACCCTTACCTTAAGCTTTGACGTAAGCTCTATGGCAAGCTATGACGATCTGGGTAAGATATGTGCCGCTGCCTACGTGCTTGAAAAGGGCGACTATTGCTTTTATATAGGCGATTCCGTCAGAAACACCCAAAAGGCAGACTTTGTCTACACGGTTGCCGAGGATAGAGTGACCCAACGGCTTGCGCCCCGTTGCACCCCCTGCAGGCTGGAAAAACGCCTGCTTGCCGACGGCAGCTACGAAAGCCTGCCCCAAACCGAGCTTAAGCTTAACTACGTCCACGCAACGGAGCTTGCCACCGAGGGCATCCTTGCCGAGTTTACCGACGCCGACCTTTGCGAGTTTCTTGGCGGTTCACCCAACGTGGGCGTATCCAACACGTGCTGCTTCTCAGGTCTGGAGCGCCTTGGCATCACCCCCGTACCCACGGCAGACGGCCCTGCAGGCCTGCGCCTGGACGCTCACCACGGCATTCCCACCACCGCATTCCCCTGCGCCACCCTCCTTGCCTGCAGCTGGAACGAGGAGATAGTACAGCAGATAGGCGCCGCAGGCGGTGCCGAGCTTAAGGACAACGGACTTAAGGTATGGCTTACCCCCGCACTTAACATCCACAGAACGCCCCTTTGCGGCAGAAATTTTGAGTATTTTTCCGAGGACCCCTTAATCGCCGGCAAGATGGCGGCGGCAAAGGTAAGGGGTATACAGTCGGTGGGCGTTGCCTGCTCTATCAAGCATTTCGCCGCCAATAATATAGAGCTTAACCGTATTAAGGGCGATTCTATCCTGTCGGAAAGAGCACTTAGAGAGATATATCTGAGGGGCTTTGAAATCTGCGTTAAAGAGGCTGACCCCTGGACGGTAATGACCTCCTACAACCTTATAAACGGTATACATACCTCCGAAAGCTACGACCTTATAACGGGCATCCTCCGTGGCGAGTGGGGCTTTGGCGGCATGGTAACCACCGATTGGGGCATAAAAAATAACCCCGTTAACGAGGTTAAGGCGGGCAACGATATGAAAATGCATATCGGCTACCCCGAAGAGCTTATGGCGGCACTAAAGACGGGCGAGCTTACCAGGGCAGACCTTGAAGCCTGCGCAAAGCGCATCCTTGCCACCTACGCAAAATTGAGTTAAAAAATGAAGGGCGAAAGGATGCTTCTCATAAGGATGTTTAAACCCCGACAAAATTTGTCGGGGTTTCAGTCTGTCGAAAAAGCCCAGTTATACTGGACTTTTTCGACAGACTGATTATTGCCTTAAGGCAATAGTGTTATTGAAACCTTTCGGTTTCAGTGTTATTTTATTCGCCACCAAAACTCGCGAAGCGAATACCACTCGGCGTTAGCCG
>JAZUNS010000159.1:0-8969 GCA_045604285.1 Eubacteriales bacterium | reverse complement strand
GCAAAGCGTTGAAAATATAAATATCGGCAATAGCTTTCATTGTTAATCTTGAAAAAATAAAAGCGATGTGCTACAATAACTACATAAAAATATAAATATGTCTAATTGTCTTTATAATTACAAAACGGCAGTTATATATATGGAGGACTTGCAATGTTAAAAATACGCTTGTTTTCTTGTTGGTTAGCATTGACTCTGGTGGTTTCGCTTTTCAGCGGACTTCCCGTATATTCCGATACCGAAGACGTTTGGTATGACAGTAACGATATATATTTTGAGGATTATTCCTCTGCAAGCTATATAGACGGTATGGTTAGTGAGGAGGGTGCCCTATGCCTTCCCGAAACTGATGAAGACGAGGCAAAAGAAGCTGCAACGGCGGTTTGTGATGCAGATACTTTTGAAAATAGCGATATTAGCGCTTCCACGCCTAAAGTTCTTGCTTCAAGTATTATAGAAGATAGTATTGATACTAAAGCTGTTTCACCTAATGTTGGCGATACAACTGTTAAAGCCACCGTCCAACATTCTCATAAGTCGTCTATCCCCTCAACTACTATATCTTCGGATACTAAGTGGATCATTAACGGTGAAGTTTTTATATCCGGTAAAATAGTAATTAAATCGGGCAAACGTCTTACCATTGTAGCAGGAACAGGCGAAAAACTCGGTGCAGACCGTTACGATAACAACCCTGTCGTGGTTATAAATTCAAAGGTAAATAGCGACACAGGTACGTTCGTCGTAGAAGAAGGCGGTGAACTGGTAATAAAAGCTAAAGACGATGATACTGAGGCAAAAAACGCTACGTATTACCAGCGAATATTTATTACGGCAAGTGGCGACGGATATCTTTCTACGGTCCCCATCATCCGTTGTCAAAATGGTTCGGGTTCAACCCCGACAAAGTTGAAATTGTTGGGCGTTGACTTAAGAAATAACTCAAACACAAGCCCATCTCTTTACGGAGGCGCCATATCCCTTAACGGTGATTTTGACGTCTTGTATTTTGAAAATGTAAATATATATAGGTGCGCTGCTACAAGTGGTGGAGCCATAGCTTTTCACAACGAATTCAGAATGACTACCGGTACAGCTACATTCAAAAATTTTACTGCAAAATACTGTTATGCAACAGAAGCAGGCGGTGCAATTTTAATACGTCAAGGAGCAAATGACGGCGACTCAACCAATCTTGTTTTTAACAATTTGACTTTTGATAATTGCACATTTGAAGATTGCTACAGTGGTTGGCAAGGCGGTGCAATATACATAAACGGTAAGATTAGTGATACGCGAGGTACGAGGATACAAGAAAAACTTACAATAAAGAATTGCAACTTTACAAGATGTGTAGCCGGGAAACAAGCAAATTATGCCGAAGAAAATGCAGCGGCAGGCTTTAGTGGTATGACGTTTACTGAGAATAATAATAAAGAAAGCAGCGCAGGCGCACTTTATTTAAATTGCCGTGTGGTTACTGTCGAAATATCCGGGTGTAATTTTACCAACTGCAGTTCTCCGTCGGGTGGCAATGCAATGCATTTCCACAGTTCGTACGTAGGTAATGCTACCAATATTTCCAATTGTACGTTTACAGATTGTCGATCCAGAGATTTATCGCTTGCAAGTGATATGGATGATAACGGCGGCACGATAAGAACGGTAGGTGCTACTTCTACGGTTCTAACCATTACCAACTGCACTTTCACCGGAAACTATAGCAGGAAAAACGGTGGCGGCGTTTATTGGAACGCATCTGGTATTTACAATGGTAGTGTATATAAAGTGCCAAAATCCAAGTGTTCGATAAGTGGATGTACATTTATCGGAAACTGGTGTGCAAAAGATGGCGGTGCGGTCTTTTGTGAAGCTGAACTTACAATAAGCGGTGTAAATGAGTTTAAGGAAAACAGAGCAGGTTACAACGTTGCAGGAGAAAAGACCTCGCAGGGAAGAGGTGGCGCAATACTTCAAAAAGTTTACGAGGGTTCGGCAAGGCAAATAATTGAAAATGAAAAAACTTCCGTTGCCTTGTCTAATCAAACTATTATTCATGATAATGAAGCTATATCTCACGGTGGCGGCGTGTGTATTTTGGCTAACTGGTCAGACCGTTTTATATCTGCAAATGCCGTAAATACGCATACCGTATCGTTTTCCCTTGGCGGCGCTTCTGTTTACAATAATGTAGCGGGCGAAAACGGCGGCGGTATATATTTTAATACTCCTGCTAAGAACGCAAACAAAACCTATATGGGTCCTGCTGATAATTACACAAAAATTATACAGTTAAACTCGGGTAGTGTTTATAATAACACGGCAGGCACAAATGGCGGCGGTGTGTATATGGACGGTACCACAAGTACCATCTCAATAACCTCTGCGTCTATTTACCAAAACACATCTAACAGCAACGGCGGCGGTATTTATCTTACCGGTGACAATACCTCTATAGGTATTACGGGCGGTAGTGTATACAGCAACACCTCCGGTAGCTTTAATACCGATGGAACGGTAAATGCCAAAGGAAGCGGCGGCGGTATATTTATTACCGGTACCAGCGCAACCGTTACCATAACGGGCGGTAGTATTTATTCCAATACAAGTACCGTTAACGGTGCGGGTATATACGTGGACGGCTCTACGGCTAAATGTGTAATGTCCGGCGGTACCATAGGCGGTGAAGGTAAGGGTAATAACGCAATAGGTAACGGCGGCGGCGTATTTTTGGAGGCCTCAACTCTTGAATTCTCCGGCGGTAATATAGACTATAATACGGCAAAATACGGTGGCGGTGTTTGCGCTGACGATAATTCAAAGGCAAGCATAACCGGTAGCAGCTCTATTGCGTATAACGTTGCAAGCGCTTCCGGCGGCGGTGTTTATGCAAATCCGGGATCTACAATTACAATAACCAACGGTGCGGTAAATCACAACACCGCAACTGTTGTAGCCGGCGGCATTCGTGTTAACGGCGCAACCCTCAATTTGTCCGGCGGTACCGTGTCTTACAATGTCTGTGATAACGGTAGCGATGACGGTGACGGCGGCGGCATTTTTGCAGATGGTAGCGATAGCACCACCGTTAAGATAACCGGTGGTGAAATATCCTATAATACAGCGGCGGATTGCGGCGGCGGTGTATTGGCGGGGGCCAATTGCCACTTCACTCTTGACGGCGGTAACGTTGTCAGCAATACGGCAACCGGCGGAAACGGCGGCGGTATGTATATACGCAACGGCTGTAACTTTGAACTTAAAAACGGCAGCGTCGGCCTTGAAGACAAAGGAAATACCGCAGGTAACTACGGCGGCGGTATTTATGTTGTCAACAATTCTACGGTTACCATAACCAACGGTAACGTAGGTTACAATACCGCAAATTCCTTCGGCGGCGGCATTTGCATTGCACAGTCTACTTTAAACTTCTCTAACGGTAATATAATGCATAACACCTCCTCCACTAATCAGGGCGGTGGCATATATTTAAACAACTGCACCTTCATCTATACGGGTGGCGAAATATACAATAACAAATCAGCCCTTAACGGCGGCGGTATGTACGCCAGAGATATGGTTTCCTTCACCCTCAGCGGCGGTAACATTTACGGTAACGCTGCAGGCTTTGATGATGGCAGCGGTGTTGAAAGCAAGGGCAACGGCGGCGGTATTTATTTGTTCCGCAGCACCTTGACCTTCTCCGGCGGCAGTATATACGAAAATACCGCTACGGCAACCGGCGGCGGCATCGTAGTTAACGGCTCTAAGCTTAACTTCTCCGGCGGTAATATTAGGGATAACGATTCAGACTCTTACGGCGGCGGTATAGTAGTAAAGGCGTACGCTTTTGAGGATACTGCCCAAGGCACCACTGCAACGGCAGAAGTCCCCTACGAGACTACCCTAACCTTAACCGGTGGTAACATAGAAGGTAACGAATCTACGGCATCCCACGGCGGTGGTATTTACGTTTGTGATTATACGACCACCGTATATAACGTAGGTACGGTTTACACCGCAACCGTGTCCATACAAACCGGTAATATAACCAATAATAAGGCGTTTGGCAGCGGCGGTGGTATTTGCTCTAACGGCTGCCCCGTAAACGTAGAGGGCGGCAACATCACCGATAACGATGCAGCAAAGGGCGGCGGCGTGTATTCTGCAGGCTCAGGCGCTATAATTACCCTTTCGGGCGGCAGCATTACCGCAAATGCGGCAACCGCAAACGGCGGCGGCGCATATATAACCAAAAACAGCGTTTTAAGGCTTACCGATACAACCTCGGCTATATCCCAAAACGTAGCGGACGGTGACGGCGGCGGCGTATATATCTCCGACGGTGAATTTACCATGTCCGGCGGTAACATAGAGGATAACCACTCTACAAACGGTAACGGCGGCGGTATTGCTGCTATAAGCTCCACGCCCACGGCGTATATGCCCGGCACAACCGTTTACATGGTTACCCTTGCAGGCGGTACCATGAGCGAAAACACAGCCTCAGTTGGCTTTGGCGGCGCTATTTACTCCAACGGTGCGGCGCTGTATATCGGCTCTCAAAGCGGTGACGGCGGTGATATAGTTCGCAACAGTGCTAAAAACGGCGGCGGTGTGGCAATTACCGGCGGCGGTATTTTGGAAATGTACAACGGCTACGTCAGACACAATACTGCTAAGGGCAGCCCCAATGAGGGCATCACCACCGGCTATATGTATCACGATGAGCTTGGCGGCGCAGGCGGCGGTATATACATCAGCAACGGTGTAGAAAGCGTAGTAAGTGCCTATATGCTCAGCGGCTCTAAGGTCGGTATTTACGGCAACCTGGCAGATTTTGCTGCAGACGACGTGTTTGCAAACGGCAACAATACCAAGCTTACCCTTGTAAGGGTTGACGGTATGACAATAGAAGAAGTGGGCTACGAGCGTGTAACCGGCTGGTTTGAGGACTACGCCAACGGCGATACCGCCTATGGCATGGGCCTTTACGGCAACCCCGTGGTTCAAGGCGTAAGATACAGAGAGGCACGCACCACCGTTGAGGCGTATATAGACCAAGAGCACTACGCCGCATACAACACGGTTGGGGCTTCCACCTTCGCCCTTAATCCCGATACGGAGTCGGGCGAACAGTATATCCGCTCCTACATTAATACCGAGAACAATTACGTTGCAATAACCCTTGGTACGGCAAAGGCCGGCTACGGCAGACTTTCCATCCAAAAAACGGGTACCAATATCGATCCTACTCAGGTGTTTGTGTTCCTTGTAAAGAGCGTAGCCACCAGCACCGGTGAAAATATCGAGTTTAAAGTTACCGTAACGGGCGAAAACGCCGTAACGATTATGGACGTTCCCGACGGTACCTACACCATAACCGAGATAGAAAGCTGGTCCTGGCGATACGATATTGACGAAGACAGCAGCGTTAAGCAAACCGTTGTAATCGGTCAGGGTAGCGGCGCAAGCCTTGCACCTACCGTTGAATTTGTCAATAATCTTGTAAGAGATAAGTGGCTTGGCGGCAACAGCCCCGTTAAGAAGAACGTTGCAGCTCCCGTTTCCACGGTTAATGAAAACGGCGCACTTATGGTCTACTCCATGCCTAAAAAGAAATTTGAACTTTGATATTTTCTAAATGGGAGTGTAACGATGGCTTTTATCGATTTAAGGTTTTACAGCGAGGCTTTGGGTATGCAAACCGAAGCTGCGGTCATTATCCCTCAGCGCTCTACCGTAGGGCAGATAGGGGTGGAGACCAACGCAAAGCCGGGTGCTTACAAGTGTCTGTACCTTTTGCACGGCCTTGGCGGTGACGCCTTGTCATGGATGCGCCTGTCATCAATCGAACGCTATGCCCTAAAGTACGGTATATGCGTGGTTATGCCCAGGGCAGATAAAAGCTATTATTGCAATATGCGTCACGGTCTAAACTATTACGACCATATCGCAAAGGAGGTTCCCAACACCGTTTGCGAGCTGCTTAATATATCCTCTAAGCGTGAGGATAGCTTTATCGCAGGGCTTTCCATGGGTGGCTACGGCGCTTTGAAGATTGCTCTTCGTGAAAAAGGGCGTTTTTGTGCAGGTGCAGGGCTTTCACCCTGCGGGGATATAAGAAGCCTTAAGGGCTTTAGAAAAGAATTTTTGCCTATTTTCGGCGAAGATGAGGTTATCCCCGATGAGGATGACGTTCTTTATCTGGCAGAGCGTGAGAAAAACAGCGACCTTAAGCCCCGCTTGTATATGGGCATCGGCACCGAGGATTTTTTGTACGAAAACGCAAATAACCTCCGCCGTAAACTTGAGGAATGCGGCTATGATTTCACCTACCGTGAGGGCAAGGGAACCCATAATTGGGATTTTTGGGACGAATATATTGCGTACGTGTTTAAATGGCTTGAAGACCTTATAAAAGAATAATTCGCCAATGCCAAAGGGTAGGTAACAGCCCTTTGGCATTGCTTTTTGCAGTGGACGGCACAAAAGTTTCGCAAACCCCCTTTACAAAAGGGAAAAAATAGTATATAATACATACATATTAAAGCTTTAGCTAATTAAAGCGTTAAAAGAAAGGAATATTGTTATGAAACGCATTTTAACACTTGCGCTCTCTCTTGTACTTATGCTCTCCATGCTTCTCAGCTTTACCGCTTGCGGTGAATCCAGCGATTGGGAAAAGGTTGAAGAACAGGGTTATTTCGTTTGCGGCATCACCGTTTACGAGCCTATGAACTATTTTGATGCAGACGGTAACCTTACCGGTTTTGATACCGAGTTTGCCAATGCAGTTGCTAAAAAGCTTGGCGTTGAAGCTAAGTTCCAGGTAATAAGCTGGCCCAACAAGTATATGGAGCTTGAAAGCGGCTCTATCGACCTTATTTGGAACGGCTTTACCTACGGTTTGGAAAGCGACGGCGTTTCCCGTACCGAATACGTTGATTTTACTTATTCCTATCTTGAAAACCGCCAGTGCCTGGTTACCAAGAAAGACCGTCTTGAAGAGCTTAACAACGCAGACGCTTTCAAGGGTAAGAAGGCAGTTGCAGAAGGCGGCTCCTCCGGCCAGGGCGTCGCAAACGATTTGACCGGCGAAGATAACGTTACCACCTTTACCTCTCAGGCTTCCGCACTTATGGAGCTTATCGCAGGTAATGCAGATTTTGCAGTTATCGACTATCAAATGGCAAACGCAATGGTAGGCAAGGGCGACTATGCCGAGCTTTCCATCAACAACGCAGTAGAGCCCGAAAGCGAAGTTTACGCTATCGGTTGCCGCAAGGGCAGTGACCTTACCGCAAAGATCAACGAGGCTATCAAGGCTCTCTCTGAGGATGGCACTCTTGCAGCGCTTGCAGAAAAATACGATCTTACCAACGACCTCATTTCTAACATAGGTAGCGATAAATAATGAACCTTTGGGACATAAGTCTTAAATTACTTGACGGCTTTGGGTACACCTGTCTGTTGTTTATACTGACCTTGGTGTTCTCATTGCCGCTGGGTCTTATAATATCCTTCGGCTCTATGTCGAAACTTAAGCCCATAGCCTGGCTTTGCCGCACGATAGTTTGGATAATAAGGGGCACGCCCCTTATGCTTCAGCTTTTCGTGGTGTTCTACGTGCCGGGTATGCTGTTTGACGTGCGTCTTTTCAGCGGTGATGACGGGCGTTTCCTTGCGGCGCTTACAGCGTTTGTAATAAACTACGCCTGCTATTTTTCCGAGATATTCCGCGGCGGCATCGAAAGCATCCCTAAAGGCCAGTACGAGGCGGCACAAGTCCTGGGCATGACCGCAAAGGAAACCTTCTTTAACGTTATCCTTATGCAGGTTGTAAAGCGCATACTTGCCCCCATAAGCAACGAGGTTATCACCCTTGTTAAGGATACCTCCTTGGCAAGAGTAATTGCGGTAGGCGAAATTTTCTTTGTTAACGAAATGGAATTTCTCTCCAGGGGCTTGGTATGGCCGTTGTTCTATATCGCCGTGTTCTTCCTTGTATTCGTAGGCGTACTCACCCTCTTCTTTGGTTGGTGTGAGAAAAAGCTGTCCTATTACAAGGTGTGAGGTGTATCATGGCATATTTAACTATCAGAAATTTAAAAAAGCATTTTGGTGAAACCCAAGTATTGCACGGCATAGATTTTGATATGCATCAGGGTGAAGTCGTTGCGGTTATCGGTTCCTCCGGTGGCGGCAAAACTACCTTTTTGCGTTGCCTTAACTTTTTAGAGATGGCTAACGAAGGTACAATCACCTGTGACGATGGCTTTTCCTTCGATGCAAGCAAAACCTACACCCAAAGCGAAATACGCAATATGCGCCTTAAAATGGGGCTGGTTTTCCAATCCTTTAATCTGTTTCCTCAGTATACGGCGCTTGAGAACGTATATATCCCCCTTCAGCTTCGCACTAAAGAGCAGATAAAGGCGCAGATAAGCTTTGGCTCAGCCCGTCGTGAGGCTATAAAGGCGGCGTTAGAGGATAATAAGCGCCGTGCCATGGAGCTGCTTACTCAGGTAGGGCTTGCGGATAAGGTTAATAACTACCCCTGCCAGCTTTCCGGCGGTCAGCAGCAGCGTGTTGCCATTGCAAGGGCGCTTGCACAAAACCCCTCCGTCCTTTGCTTTGACGAGCCCACCAGCGCCCTTGACCCGGAGCTTACCGGTGAGGTGCTTAGGGTAATATCCGAGTTGAAGGAGCAGGGCCGTACCATGCTTGTAGTAACCCACGAGATGGCGTTTGCCCGCAACGTTGCAGATCGCATCGTATTTTTTGCCGACGGCTTAATTGAAGAGCAGGGCCCGCCGGAGCAGATATTTACGTCACCCCAATCACCAAAGACTGCTGCATTTATAGGTTTATAAAAAGAAGTGGCTGTAAAGAAAGCATCGTTTCTTTACAGCCACCCAAGCTGGTGGCAAACCCCGGCATCAGCTTGGCAGAGAAGTCGGATCGTA
>JAZUNS010000158.1:0-15359 GCA_045604285.1 Eubacteriales bacterium | reverse complement strand
TACTTTTCATATATCAGTTTTCTTGTGTCGTAATTACAGTATCCGCTTTGATAGAATATGTATTCTGTATTTGGATATGCTTTGCTGTAATCGTTATCGGTATACTCTGAATATATGATTTTCTCAATATCATAGTATGCCTGATTAACGGTTGTACCTTCATGATATTCTTTATAGAGCGTACCATCGGCATAACTGTAAGACGACATCTTTAAATCGCCACTACAATATATATCGGCTTTGTTTATAGGATGTCCTTCTTCACTTGAGTGAAAAGTGTACGAATATGTATAGTTATCGGATGTTAGTATCTTTATGTATTTGTCTCCATATTTTCCGTCAGTTTCAAAGGATTCTCCATCATCGTAAATTATGTTAAGAACATAGTCTTCTACATAAGAAGTTGGCGGTGTATAGTCGGGTTTGCCGCCTTCTAAGAACTTTATAATAGCACTTTTTGCGTCAACAAAGGCATTGTTACCAAAGTTAAAATATTGCATATTTTCCAAAAGGCCGATATCGTAATACTTTTCATATTCGCCAATCTCAGGCGCTTTTTTTGTGCTATTAGCCTTCAAATTTATAATTGAGTTAAAACTAACATAGTTCTCGTTCTCGGGAATATATAAGTTATCTGTGGTTAACTGCAACGTTTGGCTTAGTCCAATGCCATTTTCTTTTGTATCCCCTACTCTTTCTCCGGTATAATTATAATTGACGGTGAAGTTTTGGGCACCAAGTTCTTTAACAAGCACCATACTTATATTTGCTTTCCCGGTTGAATTAGTGTCGTTGCCTGCGTTTTCTGCGGTAATAAGTATTTCATCGCCAATCATAGCGTTTGCCGTCGTCTTAAAGCTGTTGCCGTTATTAATTTTCTTTGCTGAAAAAGAAAAAATATCAAAAATATAGCTTCCGTTGTAACCGACAACTGAAATATGCGCAAATTCTTCGTTTTTATCACAGCTATATGCAACATCCAAAGAAATACTGTGGTTGTTGGTATCGTAAAGTTTAAAAATTTCTCTGCAAAGAGCACCGTCGTTAAAGTATCGTTTCCACGATAAATGAAGGTTCTCTTCCATAATTTTATACCACATTTCATTCACGTCGTAATGCCATTCGCCGTACAGCTGGTTGCTTTTATCAGCAAATTCGCCATACTGTGACGCAGAATGTGAATACAGCTTATTAGACAAATTTTCAGCCCAGGCTGATAATACGTCACTATTTAAGGAGTACTCGATAGTATCAGCATAAAAATCAACACCATTAAGCTTATAGCTTTCTTCTCCGTCAATATATTTTGATTCTAATGCATAGTTTTTAATGGTGTCAAGTGCCATGGTAAAGCAGTTAAAGCCTTCATCTTTATAGATTAAAGGAATATCGCTTAAAAGCTTACCATAATCGATAAGCATCATATTGTCCTTCTGAATACGCCTGTTATAAAACTCAATGTTTTCAAACGCTTTAATATTTAAGGTGTAGTCATAATCCAACTTATCAGTAAGAATCAAGGATAAATCAGCCCGAGCGCTTCCATCGCTTATCAACTCGTTATCGACTTTGTAATCGGAAAGCTCGACCGATGCTTCAAACTCCAAGGCGGATTTATTGAATAACGGAACGTAAGAATTGCTTCCAAGGAAAGCACTGTAAATAACATTGCCAATATTATTGTAAAAATCGCCGTTGTTATAAAACCCGGCTACGCCTCCGACAAAAGAATTACACCCACAAGCGGAGACAAGCAATGTCAAAATAATTGATATAAATAACAATAATGACAATAACTTTTTCAAAGCAGATACCTCACATATTTATTTATTAACAGCGCGCTTGCGAATGCTTGAATATAAAAAGCATATTAACAGTGTAATTAAGTTACACAAAATTATTGCAGAGCTTACGGGCACTTGTACGGTTTCTACGCAAAGGCTTATGATGAAGCCAAGAACATAGGATATCAGCGAAACAATTATTGCAACCGTAACGCATCCTTTATAAGTTTTGCTAACACGAAGTGATGAAACAACGGGAAAAACAGTAAGACTTGAGATCAGCAAAGCGCCTATTAAACGCATACCAATTACTATTGTTACGGCAGTCAAAGCGGCAATTATAAAATTATACATCCCTGCCCTTCCACCGGTTGCTTGGCAAAAGTCTTCGTCAAAAGTGACTGCGAAAATTTTATTATAAAATAGTATGTATACAATTATTACAATAAGTGAAACGCAAACACAAAACACAAAGTTATCATTATTTATTGCAAACAAGCTGCCCGTCAAGTAACTATTATAGTCCGTATTAGCTCCATTTTCAAGCCTTGTTGCAAAAATGCCAAGAGCCATAAAAGTACCTGATACAACCGCTACCGCTGCATCACCGTTAATTTTGCTGTTTTGACGGATACGCAACAGTAAAAACGCTACGATTATAGCTACGATTAATGCAATTTCAAGCCTGGCATGTCCAAAGGTCGCGGCAACGGCCAGGGTGCCGAAGCTAACGTGGGATAATCCGTCACCCAGCATTGAATACTTTTTTAATACTACCTCTACGCCTAACATAGCTGTACAAACAGAAATCAATATACCGACGACAAAGGCTTGAAGATAAAAATCTTTTATCAAGACAAGGTTTTCCAAAACCATTATTCTTACCTCATTTCCTATGCAACGATTGAAAGTGAAAATATACGTCGCTTTCCAAATAATCCTTCGTTTCTCCAAAAAAGCGGTTAGAGCTTCCCAGATGCAAAACCTTGCTGCAATATTTTACCGAGTTTTCCACGTCGTGAGAAACCATTACAATGGAAACGCCATGGTGCTTGTTTAGGTGTGACAAAAGCTTATAAAAATTATCGCTTGCAAGAGGATCAAGTCCTGTTATAGGTTCATCGAGAAAAACGATTTTTTCGGCAGCACATATAGCCCTTGCCAGCAATACTCTCTGCTGCTGTCCGCCAGAAAGTTCCAAGAACGATCTTTTCTCTATATCTTTGATTCCCAAAAGATTCATGCTGTCATCGGCGCGGCACTTCTGTGAGTTGTTATAAAACGGTTGAAAAAACTTTTTGCCGGCAAAGCCCGACATTACAACCTCTTTTACCGAAGCGGGAAAATTAGAGCTTAGCTTTATTTTTTGCGGCAAATAGCCTATATCTTTAGCCGTAATGCCGTTTAGTTTTATATCTCCGGAAGCAATTGGTACCAACCCTAAAATAGCATTTGTAAGCGTGGTTTTTCCGGCACCGTTTTCGCCGACTATGCACAAAAAGTCATTTTCCAAAACTTCGAAGTTAACGTTGTTAAGGACCGATTTGCCTTCAATATTTACATTTAGGTTGATGCATTCAAGCAATTTAATCATAATTTAACGCCTTTTTTAAGTTATTAAGATTGTTTTCCATTATTTGCAAGTATGTAATTCCATCGGAAAACTCTTGGCTTGTAACATTGTGTGCGCTGTGTAGCAACAATGGCGTTGCGTTTGTTTCGGAAGCTATGGTTTTATATACGGCATTCGAGGCGAATTCTTCATAAAACACATACTTCACATCGTTCTTCTTGATTTGCTCAATCAAATTGGCTACAGACGCCAAATCCTCAACTTGTAAATCAGAACAACTATCAAAAGGCGCAACGTAATCAAAACCATATTCTTTGACAAAATATGCAAAAGCAAACTTTCCGCAAAAATACAAAGTCTTGTTATTGCTGCCGTTTGCAATTTTTAAAAAATCTTCGTTTAAACTATTTAAAGCGCTCAGATACTTATTATAATTCTCTGTATAATACTCTTTGTTACTTTCGTCAGCTTTACAAATAGAGTTATAGATTACCTCAAGCATTTTCATTGCATTGACCGGACTTGTCCAAATGTGTGGATCGGTATCGTGTGAATCGTTTGGTTCTTCATGGTCGTGATGCGACGCACAAATAAGCTCTACACTTTCGGAAAGGTTGATTACGTCAACACTTTTATCAATGGTACCTATTATATTGTCAGCCCATATTTCCATGCCGGGGCCAGTGTAAACAAATATATCACAATTTTTTATTGCCATTATATCTGAAGCAGTCAGCTCAAAGCTGTGGCTGTCCCCACCGGGAGGAAGTAAAAGCTTTACTTGGCCTTTGTCACCCACAATTGAACGTGCAAAATCGTACTGTGGAAACAACGTAGTTACGATCGTTAACTGTTCGCCCGGCTCATTTGAGTCCGAGCACGACGCAAAAGCACAAGCAAAGGCAAGTATAAGTAATATCGAAACAAATTTTTTAATCATTGGAACACACCTCACAAAGACCGTAAAATACTGTGCGCCGGGGGTCAATTTTAACCTTATGATTTTCTGTTAAATGGCTAAGAACGCCTGTAACGGCATGACAGTCAAGGTGATGTACGATTTTGCATTTAGTGCATACAAAATGGAATGAATCGCTGTCATGATTCTCGCAGCAATATTGATAGCAGGCGCTTATACCGCTGCCAAAGCTAAACTTCAAAAGCTCCCCATCCTCAACAAGACGTTCAATTCTTCTGTATACAGTGGCTCTGGATACGCCGTGATCCAATATTGACGAATAAACTTCATCTGCCGTAAAGTGTTTGTCGCAATTATCTTTAAAAAAACCGATAATTAAATTTTCTTGTTTTGTCCTATATCTTTGTTTCATGATGCACCGCTAAAAATGATATTAAGTCTTAATTTCGTTTTATTATAACCCCTAATAAAGGCTTTGTCAATACAAAAAGGCGGCGGTTTTTAACCGTCGCCTTAATAAATTTAATTATTAACCTTTAACGAGCTTTTCGATTTCAGCTGCAAAGTCATCTTCTCTCTTCTCGATACCTTCGCCGCGTTCAAGCTTAACAAAAGATTCAACCTTTATAGAACCGCCGAGAGCCTTTTCAGTCTCTTCGATATACTTAGAGATTGTAATAGAGTCATCTTTAACGTATGCCTGTTCAACCAGACAAGCGGTCTGATAGAACTTATTGATTCTGCCTTCAACCATCTTCTGCTTAACTGCATCAGGCTTAGAAGCCATAGCCTCGTCGTTGGAAATCTGAGCAAGAAGGATTTCCTTTTCTTTTTCTACAACTTCTGCGGGAACGCAGTTCTTGCAAACGTAAGAAGCGTTCATAGCAGCTATCTGCATACAAATGTTCTTTGCAAATTCTGCAAAAGCGTCAGACTGAGCAACGTCGGTTGCAAACTTAGCAACAACTGCAAGTGCGCCTGCGTTGTGAATATAACTACCGGTAACGCCGTCAATGATAACGAAGCGACGGATAGTGATATTTTCGCCGATTGCAAAAACCTTATCCTTACGAGCCTGTTCAACGGTAAGTTCGCTGCCTTCAAGCTTCATATCAAGAAGTGCGTTAAGATCAGCGGGCTTATTCTTAACGATGGTGGTAAGAATGTCTCTTACAAATTCCTTGAAGGATGCATTCTTAGCAACAAAGTCTGTTTCGGAGTTAACTTCAAGAATAGCGGTGGTAAGACCATCTTCGCTCTTCATTATATCAACAACGCCTTCTGCAGCAACTCTGTCAGCCTTCTTAGCTGCAACTGCAAGGCCCTTTTCACGGAGAATCTTTATAGCTTCTTCAGCATCGCCGTTAGCTTCAACAAGTGCCTTTTTGCACTCCATCATGCCGATGCCGGTCTTTTTACGAAGTTCATTAACCTGTTGTGCTGTAATTGCCATATCTAAAATTCCTTTCGATAAATTAATTTATTATTCTTCTGTAGCTTCAGCTTCTTCGCTGGAATCGGTAAGCTGTTCACCCTGCTTGCCTTCGATGATAGCGTCGGTCATAACGGAAGCGATAAGCTTAATAGCACGGATAGCGTCATCGTTACCGGGGATAACGTAATCAACTTCATCAGGATCGCAGTTGGTGTCAACGATAGCAATTACGGGGATACCGAGTTTTCTAGCTTCTGCAACAGCGTTCTTTTCCTTCTTGGGGTCAACTATGAAAATAGCTGCGGGAAGGCCCTTCATGTTCTTGATACCGCCAAGGTTACGTTCAAGGTCGGAAATTTCCTTCTGCAAAGAAGCAACTTCCTTCTTGGGGAGAAGCTCAAAGGTGCCGTCTGCTGCCATCTTTTCAAGATTGTGAAGTCTTGCAATGCTCTTCTTAATGGTCTTGAAGTTGGTAAGCATGCCGCCCAACCAACGAACGTTTACATAGTACATTTCAGCTCTGAGCGCTTCATCCTTGATAGCATCCTGAGCCTGCTTCTTTGTACCTACGAAAAGAACGTCACCGCCGTTAAGAGCGATATCGCGAACGAACATATAAGCTTCTTCAACCTTCTTAACGGTCTTCTGAAGGTCGATGATGTAAATGCCGTTTCTTTCGGTGAAGATGTACTCAGCCATTTTGGGGTTCCATCTTCTGGTCTGATGTCCGAAATGAACACCTGCTTCCAAGAGTTGTTTCATAGAGATTACTGACATAATGTCCTCCTAAGGTTTTTCCACCGGCGCTTTTGAATTTACGGCTTAACTATTTAATAAAATAAACCCTAACCGCAGAACGCCGTGTGTATTGCTGAGCCCTCTACAGCCCAAGCCTAGTTATTATAGCACTACTATTTGCATTTTGCAATAGTTTTTTTGCTTTTTTCTAATATTTTTACAATATAAAATCCATTACAAGCATCAAGCAAAAGCCGGCAAGTAAAGAGTACGTCGCTCCCCTTTCACTACCGTGAGCATGGGTTTCGGGAATCATCTCATCGCTGATTACATAAAGCATAGTACCGCCGGCAAAAGCCAACGCAAAGGGTAACACGGCAGATGATAAAGAAACCGCAAAATACCCTATGAGAGTACCTAAAACCTCAACGGCTCCGGTCAAAAAAGCTATCGTCACGGTGCGTGCCTTGCTCATTCCCGTCGCTAACATAGGAGCTATTATTACCATACCTTCCGGAATATTCTGCAAAGCTATACCGCCTGCAATCGTCAGTGCTTCGGAAGTGTTGTCCGATCCGAAACCGACGCCCGCCGCAATGCCTTCTGGAAAGTTATGAATCGCAATTGCAAGAACAAACAGTAAAACCTTGCTTAACTTTTCGTCATTGTGAGGATGCTTTTCATTATCTAGTCCCGTTAGCTTGTGCAGATGCGGCACTAATTTATCAAGCAAATTCAAACAAACAGCACCGCAAAATACACCTATTACGGTTATAACAATCGAAAAGTCACCGCCCAATTCAAGCGAAGGTTGTATTAATCCGAATACGGCTGCAGCCAGCATAATTCCTGCAGCAAATGCCAAAACAATATCATTGAATTTGTGGGTAGTTTTTTTGAAAAAAAGTCCTAAAATCGCACCGACTACCGTGGCGCCACCCACACCTAAAGCTGTTAAAAGTACAATACTCATTGAGGCTCCTTTCACACTCGGAGTGTAAAGTTTTATACTCTCAGTATATAATAATCAAGTTTTATCGTACACAGTATAACACGTCCTGCGCAAATTTTCAATTGTAAATTGTGACTGCGATATGCCAATGTGCTATTTTTGTGGATATTGGTAAAAACTTGTGATATAATTTCTGTGTAGTTGAACCTTTTCTCTTTTTTTAATCGACTATATAATTGAAATCGATTTCAACACCAATTACAAGGAGGTGATAATGTGACTGAATTTGAAAAGCTTTTGCAGGAGAGCTTTGCTCCTCTGCAACGCTATGTAAATTTCAAGGTTGACAGAAAACACGATGCAGAAGATATAATTCAAGATGTTTGCTTGGCGGCGACGGAAAAGTTTGAAACCCTAAAAAGCCACGCTTCGTTCAAAGCGTGGATAATAGGGATCGCAAAACACAAATGCAATGACTACTACCGCAAAAAAGCCAAAGCTCCCGAAATCACTTTGAAATATATACCTGAAAAGGCTTTTAGCGCCGGTCGCTTTGGTATCGCCAAACATAGCGTTGTCATGGATACCTTAGACGAGCTTGAGGATAAGGACAGAGAAATTCTTTATATGTACTTCTTCAAAAACATGTCGCAAGAAGATATTGCAAAGCGATTGTCTATACCTATCGGCACAGTGAAAAGCCGCCTGCATTACGCAAAACAAAAATTCAAAAAGCATTATCCTAACCACCCCAAATCAAAAGGAGATGAGGTTATGAAACAAATACCAAAGCTTTTACCGGAATATAAGATAGAAAAGTCAGCCCTTGCCCCCTTCACGGTTAAATGGGAGGAGCTGCAAGGCTGGTTTATAGTTCCTCGTGTGGGAGAAAAACTAACTTGGGGGACTTTCGAGATGCCATCAAGAAAGCTTACCGAACATACCGAAATGAAGGCAACAGGCAAAGCAGAAATTCACGGAATAGAAGGTGTAGAGATTTCCGTTACTCAGTGCCACACGAATCCAACCGATAAAACAGTACGTACTTTTGTTGCACAGCTTACCGACACCCATTGCCGTTATCTTGCTGAAAGCCATATAGAAAACGGAGTGCGCAAGCTATATACTTTTCTTGACACCGATGAGTTCGTTAGCAATTGGGGGTTTGGAGAAGATAATTGTGGCAATGAAACCACTCTAACAGAAAAGGGCGTTCTGCAAAGAAACGGAAATATCATTAACGGATTTACAGGTACAGAAACATTAGATATAGTTGGCAGATATACGGTAACTATTGAAAGCAAGACCTACGACACAGTTTGCGTTATGGACATTATGTCTGATGAGGAAAGTATTGCGATAGAGCAATACCTTGATAAAAACGGCAGAACTATCCTTTGGCGCAGGTTCAACAAAAACGATTGGGCATTTAATCGTTACGGAAAGCTGTGGACAGAGCTACTGCCCGATAACGAAAGTCTTATCATAGGCGATAAAACCTACGTCCATTGGTATGACTGCGTTACCGATTATGTTTTCTAATCCTTCGCCCCGCATCACGCGGGGCGTTTTAATTTATTATTAAAATTATTCCTTAAATCAACGATTCGGCAAGCGATTTTCTTTACGCTTTTGCTAAAACAAGGTAAATTTTCAAAGTCGCCCTTGACTTAACGGACTAAATCGTATATAATAATTTAAGTTATTTTGGCTTAATATGATTAATAGAGCGGAGTGTTAATAATGCTTGAAAAATTCCTTTCGCGAATAGAGTACGACAATTACGAACAAATTAAGAAAGAGTATAAGGTTAACGTACCGGAGAACTTTAATTTTGCTTATGATGTCGTTGATGCATGGGCAGAACAAGATAAGGAAAAACTTGCGCTTATTTGGTGCGATGATTTTGGCAACAGAAAACGTTATACTTTTAATGATCTTAAATTGTTAAGCAACAAGGCGGCAAACTATTTTATCTCCAAAGGCGTTGGAAAAGGCGACGCCGTAATGTTTATGCTTAAGCAGCGCCCTGAAACTTGGGTATGCTTTTTGGCATTGCATAAGATTGGTGCCATCTGTATTCCCGCTACTTATCAGTTAACTCCCAAGGATATAATTTACCGTTGCAACAGTGCAAAGGTTAAGATGGTGCTATCCGTTGATGACGATGAGCTTGTTTCTTACGTTAAAGAAGCTTTGCCCTCCTGCACTACGGTTAAACACTATGCAATTGTTGGCGACACTATTTGTGAAGGCGCTATCGACTTTCGCAAAGAATACATCAATATGCCCGATACGCTTAATCGCATTATGAACACTAACGACGATCCGATGCTTATGTATTTTTCCTCGGGAACCACAGGTATGCCTAAGATGATTTTGCATACATATACTTATCCCATCGGACATATACTTACAGCGAAATATTGGCAGCGTGTAATTAACGGTGGCTTACACCTTACCATGTCCGATAGCGGTTGGGCAAAATTTGCTTGGGGAAAAATTTACGGTCAGTGGATATGTGGCGCTATTATTGTAGCTTATGATAACGAAAAATTCAATCCTAAAAACACTCTTGAGCTTATACAAGAGCTTAGAATTGACACCTTCTGTGCGCCTGCTACCATATTCCGTTTCTTTATAAAAGAAGACCTTACCAATTATGACTTTTCTTCCATAAAGCATTGCTGCGTTGCAGGTGAGCCTTTGAACCCCGAAGTTTTCAACCAGTTCAAGCGCTTGACGGGCCTTACACTTACCGAAGGCTTCGGTCAATCTGAAACCCCCGTACTGTTAGCAAATTTTGAAGGCTTTGTAATTAAGCCCGGCTCTATGGGTAAGCCGTCTCCGGATTATGATATAGATATAGTTGATGAAGACGGTAACAGTTGTGAAGACGGCGTTGTTGGCTCTATCGTTATTAAAAATCTTGACAAGCACTATCCTTGCGGTTTGCTTAAGTGTTATTTGGATGACGATGCTGCTAATGCAAAAGCTTTTCATGATAATTTCTACGATACCGGTGACATGGCGTGGAGAGATGCAGAAGGCTATTTTTGGTTTGAAGGTAGATCTGATGACGTTATTAAATGTTCCGGCTATAGAATAGGTCCCTTTGAGGTTGAAAGCGCTTTGATGACCCATCCCTCTGTTCTTGAATGTGCTGTCACCGCCGCACCCGATCCCGTCAGAGGTCAGGTTGTAAAAGCAACCATTGTTCTTGCCAAGAACTACTCGCCTTCCGATGAATTGAAGAAAGAAATTCAAAATCACGTAAAGCACGTTACTGCGCCTTATAAATATCCTCGTATAGTAGAGTTTGTAGAGAACTTGCCCAAAACCACCAGCGGCAAAATTATGCGTAAAAAGATAAGAAACGATGACAATGCGTAACGGCAACGGGTTGGTTAACAAAGCCAACGTTATAAAAGGCGTAGTATCGATGATCATTCCGTGGATATACCTATATGTATGCTTTGGGATAAACTACGGAATATTCGTCTACTTCCCCGCATTACTTATACTGTGTATAATATACAGCGTTCCGTTCATTATACAGTCTTCAAGGATTAAGAGCGAAAAATCCTACAGCATAAAGGAGTTTATTGTTTCCGACGCCGTATTTTCTTTATCTGTTTCGGTTTTAAGCTGTGTATTTTCGTCTATATTCTTAGACGCATTCTTTGACGGTTTTGACTTGATTTGGATGTTTGCTTCCATCATCCTCGTTATCTTTTTGTTTTTAACTTTATACTTTTGGCTTAGGTATTACGTTTCTGCCAACATAAAAAAGTTTAAAAACAAAGGTCGATAAGTCCGCCCTTAGCTCAGTGGATAGAGTACCGGATTCCGATTCCGATGGTCGAGGGTTCGAATCCCCCAGGGCGGGCCAAAAGAAAAGCCGAGGCAATGCTTCGGCTTTTCTTAAAGTATAAAAAATAAATTGCAGGAGTAAAAAAACATGACAACGATTTTTGAAAGTATTATGCTAATTTGTTTCGGCCTTTCATGGCCCATTTCCGTTTACAAAAGCATAAAGTCCAAATCCACCAAGGGAAAAAGCGTGTTCTTTTTGTTTGCTATACTCATAGGCTACATATCAGGCATCACCGGCAAAATTGTAGCACACGTTAACAACGAAAAGGATATTAACTACGTTTTGGCGCTTTATGTGATTAACTTTTTAGTTGTAAGCACCGACGTCGTTCTTTACTTTATAAACAGAAAGAGAGAACGCAACGCCGAACGCAAACATTGAAGTATAGATCGGTAACCTTAGGAGCTTCTGATGTCGAAAAGCAGAAAAAGAAAGAATAAGCAAAACGAAAATTCTTTCGTTATAAAGCGGTTATGGTAATCGGCTTAATTGTTATGTTGTTGCCCTTAGCCGCTTGCGCTACCGTTATTACGGTTTTTGATGTACCGAGTCCGGGATTCATGATGCTTGGCTTGATAGGCAGTATTGCCATAATGATTCCGATTGGCGGTTTAACTTTTGCTGTTGCAAAAACGGTGGAAAAGAAAAAAGCGTTGCATACCAAAGAAAAAAGAGAGTTGAGATTCACGGCAGCTATGTTTATTGGTTGCTTGTTGCTTATCGGAATAAGCTTAACTTTTGCCTTAATACCTGAGATTTATTCAAGAATTAACGAGTCTGTTTTATCCTTCTATGCTTTCGGTATACTGGCACTAATCACCATGGCACTGTTCTATGCGTATTCACGCAGTGGAATAGATAAAGGTTTTCGTCTAAAGGGACTGAGCAACAGTGCTGTTAAAAAAATGAAAAAAGGCGCTAAAAATTATTGGTGGTACGAAGCTTTTAACCGTGAATATGGAATGGGAATATTGTACCATTGCAATAAATATTTTACCATCGGCTTTATTATCTGTACCGCCTTACATATGATATTAGGATGGTGCTTTCCCTTTGTATGGGTTTCAACTGCGATGTTTTGGGTTATGGGCTTAACCTTGAGCATACTTACGATATACTCTTCCGTGGTGTCGTATAAAGCCGCTAATTCAGCACAGCGTAAGCCGATGGATGCCGCAATCAGCCGCCGAACAACTATAAATTCATCTACCCTCAACCTCCTGTTAGACTTCGTCACTTTACCGGGTCTTATACTTGGCGTGTGTGCTATTGTGTCGTGGTTTGCGATCAATATATATAATTATTAGGAATAAGGAGCCTGCTATTTGCAGACTCCTTGTCTTTTTTCTATAACCAAAGCATACAAAAAATTATCCGATGCTCTTAACTATTTCACGTTCGTCGAAGAAATGCTTAGTACCTTCGATCTCTTCGTAAAGCTGATGCCCCTTCCCTATTATCAGAACAACTTCACCGGGCACGGCATTCTTAACTGCATATTCTATAGCTTCTTTACGGTCTTTGATGATTATGTACCTGCCGTCTGTGCGCTTGGTGCCTACGAGAATGTCTTCAATTATATCGTCAACTCTTTCAAACCTGGGATTATCGGAAGTTATGACGGAAAGATCGGCATTTTTACCGATTATCTCACCCATAGAATAACGTCTGAGTTTAGAACGGTTGCCGCCACAACCGAATACCACGGTGATTTTTTTAGGAGAATACAATTTTATTGTATCAAACAAGCTTTGAACGCTAAGCTCGTTATGAGCATAGTCAATAATTACGGTTTTACCACCGCCAACAGGAACAGTCTCCATTCTCCCTTTTACAAACGTTTCGTTTAACGCATCACATATATCGGTGTAATTTATTCCAAGCTCGAGAGCAACCGATATTGCGGCAAGAGCGTTATGTACTGAAAATTTCCCAGGGATGTTCAAATTGACCGTGTTCCTTGTGCCGTTAGCTACGTAGTCAAAAGTAGTGCAAAGTTGTTTATCCTGGCAACTGAAGCTAAGGCTGTCGGCTACAACATCTGCTGCGTTTTCTATACCATATGTCTTTATTGGGCATGCGGCATTTCTTGTCATTTCATCAAAATAAGCACTGTCTTTGTTGGCAATACCAAGTTTACATTGGGCAAACAGCATCTTTTTGCACTCTTTATACTCTTCAAAATCTTTATGCTCATTGCCACCGATATGATCGGGTGAAAGATTGGTGTAAATGCCGTAATCAAAATTAATTCCTGCTGTTCTGTTAAGCATGAACCCCTGGGAGGTTGCCTCGATTACCACAGCCTTGCAGCCTTTTTCTTTCATAGCTGAAAAATGACGGTGGATCTCATAAGATTCCGGCGTTGAATTTTCGGTTTTAATAGCAACGTCTCCGTAATAAATACCGGTCGTTCCCATTACACCGGTGGGAATACCCGCTTTTTCCAAAATGCTTTTTATCATAAAGCTAACACTGGTCTTGCCCTTTGTGCCGGTGATAGCAATCGTACAAAGATCGTTAGCGGGATATCCGAAATACGCCGCAGAAGCGTATGCAAGGAAGACCCTGGTATCTTCAACGTAGATCAGTGTTGCATCTTTAGGAAGATCTAATACTTTTTCCACAACAAAAACCCTAACGCCGTTATTGTAAGCGCTTTTTGCATATTTATGGCCATCGCTTTGGTAGCCCTTGATGCAAACGAACATATCTCCCGCAGCGGCTTTGCGAGAGTCATAGCAAATATTATTAATTTCTATATCGGGATTATAGTTATCAGACGTAAAATCGATTTTTTCAAGTATATTACTAAGCTTCATTCTTAACAAACTCCTTATAAGCGTTATCGTTAACAACACCGTCAAAAACAAACCACGAACGGCCGGTCATATAGATACAATTTTCATCGGTGTTATATTCTATTTGTATATCGCCGCCTAACTGGTGCACGGTGGTTTTATTGCTGCATCTGTCAGTAAGAAAACCGCAAACCGTAGCAGCGCTGCATCCTGTAGCGCAGGCAAGGGTTTCACCGCAGTTTCGCTCCCAAGTGCGCATACGCAAATTGTTTGCATCAAGCACCTGAACAAATTCTACGTTTGCTCTTGCAGGGAAAATCTCATGCCTTTCTATTGCCGGACCGTATTTTTCTATTGGGAAACCAAAAGCATCGTCAACAAAAACCACGCAGTGAGGATTGCCCAAGGATATTGCGTTGACAAAAAATTCTTTATCCAAGGCTGTAATTTTAACGTTAAGGCATCTTCCATCTGCATTAACACCAAGTGACGGTATGCGTTGTGCTTCCAAAATCGGCGCACCTATAGCAGCTGTAATATTTTTCACTTTTCTTCCATCAGCATCAAGATATATGCGTTTTATACCGCCTAAAGTTTCAACTGTAAACTCTGTCTTGTCGGTTAAACCTTTTTCATATACGTACATACCGGTGCTTCTCAATGCATTGCCGCACATTTCTGCTTCTGAGCCATCAGGATTAAATATTCTCATTCTGAAGTCAGCAACGTCAGACGGGCAAATTAAAACCATTCCGTCGCTGCCTATACCGAAACGTCTATGAGAGAAGAAACGAGCCCAGGCATCGTGATTAGCCATATTTTGTGAAACCAACGGTACGTAAATATAATCATTGCCGTAGGCTTGCATTTTGGAAAAAATCATAGTGTCACACTCCGATCTATAATATTATATCATTAATGACGTTAATTTCAATACCAAAATACAGAAAATATATTTACATTTTCGCGTTTTCGTGTTATCCTTTTTTAGAAAGGCGGTAGTATTATGAACTATGGATTTTATGCACTAATGTTTAGAATGAAATATATAGACAGATGGGCTTTAATGAGGTGTAACTCAAAGGAAAACTTGGCAGAGCATTCATTGGAAGTTGCCCTTGTTGCTAATGCGCTTGCCGTTATAGGAAACAAGTACTTTAATAAATGTTATAAATGTGAGGAGATAGCGTTCAAAGCTCTGTTGCATGACGCAACAGAAATAATGACGGGGGACCTCCCCACCCCAATAAAGTATTATAACAACGATATAAGAAGCGCCT
>JAZUNS010000157.1:0-40726 GCA_045604285.1 Eubacteriales bacterium | reverse complement strand
GTGACGTTAACAAGTCCGTTGTTCAGTATTACACCGTAACCTTCACGGCCGGCGAAGGCGGCTCTATAGTTGGCGATACCGAGATTAAGGTTGCCGCCGGCACCGCTTTAAGCGATATCGAGCTTCCCGATTATGCCTGTGATGCAGGCTACGGCTTAAAGTCCTTCGGCTTTGACGAAGCCTCCGGTGACAAAGTAACCTCCGACCTTACCGCTACTTGCGTATTTTATCTTATAGGCGACGTAAACCTTGACGGCTCTACGGATAACCTTGACGCAGCTTGGATACTCCGCTATGACGCTTACATGATGGATTTCAGCGAGGACGCTCTGCTTGCTGGCGACGTTAATTTTGACGGCTCCGTTACCAGCCTTGACGCTTCCTTAATTCTTAAGTACGACGCTTCCATAATCGGCCCTTTCGTATATAACAAATAAATCCTCTTAAAAATTTAAAAGCTTGTGATTAGAAAATTTTGTTCTAATCACAAGCTTATTTGTTTTAAATAGCGTTCTGATTTTACTTTAAGGTTTCCAAAAGCTCTGCCAGCTCGTCAACGGTTTTGCCGAAAAGACTAAGGGCATTCTTTACGGTTTCCGGCTTTGTCAGGTCAACGCCCGCAACCTTAAGCTCTTCAATGGGATAATCGCTGCCGCCAAGGGTAAGGAACTTCAAATATCCGGTAGCGTCGCCGGTTTCAAGGATGTTCTTTGCTATGGCAACTGCGCTGGAAAAGCCGGTTGCATATTGATAAACGTAAAATGCGGTATAAAAATGGGGAACGTAAGACCACTCGTTAGCCATAATGTCGTTGATCTCCGCACCCTCGTAGTAGGTAGAGATCAAGCCCTTATAAAGCTCGCAAAGGCTTTGTGCCGTAAGCGCCTCGCCGTTTTCGCACATCTTGTGGGTTTCACGCTCAAACTCTGCAAATAGGGTCTGGCGGTAAAGGGTGGTGCGGAAGCTTTCAAGAAAATGGTTAAGCACGTATGCACGCCTCTTGGGGTCGGTTTCCGTCTTTAACAAGTGCAGCGTTAAAAGCACCTCGTTTACCGTAGAGGCAACCTCTGCCACCATAATGCTGTAATTGTGGTTCAAAAAGCTTTGAGCTTCAGAGGATTTGTAGGAGTGCATTGCGTGTCCCAGCTCGTGGGCAAGGGTAAAAGCATCGTCTAAAGTATCCGTGTAATTAAGAAGCACGTAAGGGTGAACGCCGTGTACCCCGCAGGAGAAAGCGCCGCTGCGCTTGCCCTTGTTTTCGTAAACGTCTATCCACTTATCGTTAAACGCCTTGTCCAAAAGCTTTGCGTATTCCTCGCCAAGGGGCTTAAGGGCTTCCTTTACCAAGGCAACGCCTTTGTCGTAGGGCATATCAAACTCAACGTCCTCAACCATGGGAACGTAAAGGTCAAACATATCAATTTTATCAAGCCCCAATGCCTTTTTACGAAGCGCCAGATAATTCTTCATATAGGGCAGGCTGTCGTGTACAGCCTCTATAAGACTGTCATAAACGCTCTCGTCAACGTCGTTGTTAAACAGCGCCGACTCTCTTGCGCCGGAATAGCCTCTTATATCGGCAAAATAACAATCCAGCTTAACGTTTCCGCTGTAAAGCTCGGCAATGGTATTTTCAAACTTCTTAAAGGTGCCAAAGTATTCTTCAAAAGCAGCCTCTCTTACCTTGCGGTCACGGCTTTCCCTGTAAACGCCGAAATTACCGTTGGTAAGCTGTGCATCCTCGCCCTTTTCGTCCTTAATGGTAGGGAAGCAAAGGTCAACGTTGTTCAGCATCGAAAAAGCGTTATCGGGTGTTTGTGCGGCGTCGGTAAGCTTTGCCAGCATAAGCTCCTTATCGGCTGAAAGGGTATGCTCCTTGGCTTTAACTATTTTTCTCAGCGCAAACAGCTCGTCCTTAAGCAGGGGGCTTTTAACAAGCTCTTCAAATTTTTCCTCCGGTATGGCAACTATTTCCGGGCTTAAAAAAGCGGCAACCGATTGAAGCTTAACGATAAGCCCCATCGCCTTGGCTTCCATTGCTTGAAAATTGGGGTCACCTGCGTCGGTGGATTTTTTAAGCATGGGGTAAAGGTAGCAAAGCATAACCTTTTCCTCGGCGTTGCACATAAGCTCCATGCCCTTTTTAAGTGCTTCTGCACTGTCACCTAGGGTACCTTGAACGGCGGGTACGGCTTCAATGGCAGCAAGCGCATCTTCGCAAGCCTTTTCCCATTCACCGTCGTCTTTAAATATGTGCGAAAGGTCCCACGTATACAGGGGGTTCATTTCGTTTCTTGCTTTCATAAATTACTCCTTAATTATAAACCGTATTCCTCAGCCAGCGCCTTAAATGCAGGCAATGCGTTTTCTATTTGCTTTGTGGATACGCAGTAGGATATCCTAACGTAGCCGGGGCATTCGAAGGAATCGGAAGGCACCACCAAAAGCTCCTTGGCCTTTGCTTTTTCGCAAAAAGCAGAAGCATCAGCCTCAGGGGTTTTCAAAAACAGGTAAAAAGCACCGTCGGGCTTAACGCAGGTATAACCGTAAGAGCACAAAGCGCCGTACAAAAGATCTCTGTTGTGCTTGTAAACGGAAACGTCTGCCGTTTTGCCAAGACAACGTGCCGCAACGTACTGGAACATACAAGGGGCGCAAACGTAGCCCAAGGCTCTGCCCGCACCGCAAACTGCGGCATAAACGTCTCTTTCTCTGTCCATGCGAGGCGATACGGCAATGTATCCGATACGTTCGCCGGGGATAGAAAGGGATTTGCTGAAGGAATAGCATACAAGGCAATTATCGTAATACTTGGTTACAAAGGGAACCTTAACGCCATCGTAAACAAGCTCTCTGTAAGGCTCGTCGGTTATAAGATAAATGGGATGGCCGTACTCTGCGCTCTTTTCCTTCAAAACTTTGCAAAGTGTATTAACGCTTTCTTCGGTCAGTACCACGCCGGAGGGGTTGTTGGGGCTGTTAACTATTATAGCCTTGGTGTTTTTGGTAATGGCTGCCTTTACGGCATCACCGTCTATCTGGAAATCCTCTGTGGGGGGCAGCGCAATAAATCTTGCGCCTGCGCTTTCTGCAAAAACTCTGTATTCGGGGAAGAAGGGCGCAAAGGAGATAACCTCGTCACCCTCGCATACCAAAGCGTTAAGACAAATGGTAAGGCTTGCGGCGGCGCCAACCGTCATATAAATGCTGTCTGCCGTAAAGCTTTCGCCGTGCTGCTCATTAAGATACTCGGCAATAGCCTTGCGTACGCCCGCATCACCCTGGGCAGAGGAATAGCCGTGAAGCTGCAGGCTGCTCATCTCCTCGGTAAGAGCACGTATGGTCTCGTTTACGCAATCGGGCGCAGGTACCGAAGGGTTACCCAAGCTAAAGTCAAACACCTTGTCCTCGCCAATCTCTGCCTTGCGCTTCTTGCCGTATTCAAACAGCTCTCTTATAACAGAGCGAACTTTTCCCAATTGCTCCATTCTTTCGTTTATCATAATAAAAAACCGCCTTTCAGTTTTGTTTTCTTACAGTTTTGTACTCATCGTAATATTTATAATAGGGACACGCCCCCGTGTTACCGGTCAAAAATCTCAGCATATCGTCCTCGTCAAGGCCTCTCATGCAGCCTTCCGTGTCCGTTTCGTCATCGTAGTCGAAATACTCACAGCTAACGCATTTGTTTTCCATCAATGGCTCGCCCCCTATTCAAGCTCAAAATCGGGTTCTTCAAGCACGGGGTAAATATCGTGGTCGTTAAAATGCCACCACTCGTTAACGTATCCCCAAAAGCCACCGTGCTCCATTGCGGCTTCCAAAAGCAAAATGTTTTTTCTCGCTTCCGCCGATATTTTGTCGTACTCTCGCTTAGCTCCGCCGCTAAAATCGTCAAAAGGGGAGGGCATCTCCACGCTTTTACCGTCCAACGTAACCAGCGTAACGTCCACGGTGCTGCCCCTTGTGTGCTTGGAATATCCACGCCTCGGGTCGGCAACAAAATCATCGTCGGGCATAGCCTCCCACATAATAAACTGGGCGGCTGCGGGTCTGTAGGCGTCAAGTATCAAAAGGCTGTAGCCGTAGGGCCGCAAATAATCCTGGGCGGCTTTAAGCTTAAGCGTGGTCCCATAGCGCAGATAAGCGTCCTTAAAGGTGTATAACTGCTTGCCCGTAAAATTATCCGGCTTGCTGTACGGCAAATCCACGTAAATATCGGGTATATAATCCTTCACCCTTACCAGGGCTTCTTTGTCTGTCAAATTATTCCACTCCACTCAAGTCAAATTCGGGTATAAAGCTTTCAAGGGCGGGGTTACCCTCCTGCAAAAAACCTTTGGTTATGCCAAGCTTTTCTGCATATCGGGTAACTTCGTTATATTCCTCGTCGTACAGGGGCCTGCCCAACTCATCGGGCATCTCCTGCTTCGGCGGAGTATATTGCTTCATTATGCTTATGTATATCGCTTCTCCGTATCTTCTGTGCAAAAACCTAAGCACCGCCTTGCTGTCTTCAACACAGCCCGGCAAAACAAGGTGCCGTACCAATACGCCCTTTGTAAGCAGCCCGTCCTTAAACACGGCGTTGCCCTTTTGCAAAACCATCTCGTCAAGGGCGGCCTTGGCAACGGAAAAATAGTCCTCTGCGGCAGAATACTTTTTGCTTAACCCACCGCTTACGTATTTAAAATCGGGCATGTATACGTCAACGTACCCCGCAAGGCTTCGTATTATTTCGGCTTTTTCATAGCCGCTGCTGTTCCAAACAACGGGTATATAAAGCCCCATGGCTTTAGCACGGGTCAGGGCTTCCTTTATCTGCACGGTAAAGTGGGTAGGGGTAACAAGGTTAACGTTGTGCATACCCTCTGCCTGCAAACGCAAAAAAATCGTTGCAAGCTGTTCCACACTGACTTCTTTGCCCGTGCCACTGCGGGATATCGTTCTGTTTTGGCAAAACACGCACCGCAGATTGCAACCGCTGAAAAATACTGTGCCACTGCCCATAGTGCCCGAAATACAAGGCTCTTCCCATTTGTGTGGCGCAGCACGGGCTATTCGCACGCTGTTACCCTCACCGCAAAAGCCTTTGGCTGCGGCTCTGTCAATTTTGCAATCTCTGGGGCAAATGTCACAGCGTACCACAGCAAGCCACCTACCTTTCAAATTATTATTATACCATATTTATCCTTGCAAATCAACATAAAATATGCGTCTATCCCACATTATAAATTCCCCTGCGATTGTCACTAAAGGATATTATTGACACGAAAATATTTTAAAAAAAGTATTGACAAATTGCAAACACGACTATATAATATAGGTGATTATAGGGTAACAATCTTTTGCGTGGGGGCAGCTGCTCTGCCTCGCCGTTGCTATTGGGGTGGCGGGCGCAGTTGCTTTGCTAACCCTGTAATTCACGGCAGGTGCTTCTGCATCGGCTGTGCTTTGCACCAGGTATAATGGTGGTTGGCTGTAAGGGCTTGCCCTTCGGCCAGTCCGGTTATGCAGCTCTGTTTGGGCTTTCGGTGTGGTTTTGCTTACGCACCGTTGCGTCTTCTCAGGGCAAAAAGGAGGGGGTTACGCAATTAAAACAAAACCTACGCATCAAAACTCGTTTATCAAAGCAAAAAACAAAATTTTTAATCAAGGAGAAAAAACACAAATGAGAAAGATTATCGCATCCCTTCTCGCTGTTGTTATGGTTGTTTGTGCTTTCAGCACCATGTCCGTTTCCGCAGCTGAAGGTAACTTGCTCGCTAACAAGCCCTACACTGTAACTGCAGACCTTACCGCTAACAAGGCAGACAGCGGCTCTATGGTAACCGACGGTAACTACCGTGGCGACGGCACCAACGAATTCAACGGCGATTCCGCAGTTGACGGCGTTTCCATCGAATGGTTTGGCACTGCTAAGACCGTTACTTATACTTTTGAATTTGACGCTGCTACCGATATCGGCACCATCGTTTTCAAGAGCGTTCGTATCGCTTCTAACCGTGATTTCGGTACCCTCATTATCAATGGCGGCACCCCCATCATGTCCACCGAAGCTACCAAGACTGCTGTAGCAGGCGCTCCTCTTTACGGCGCAGAAGCTCCCGTTGATCAGTACTTTGACGTTTCCGTTGATGTTGAGCTTACCGATATCACCACTCTCACCATCATGCTTATGACTAACCAGTACGTTTGCCAGTATGACGAAATCGAAGCTTACGCTCCCGGTTCCGCTCCTCAGCCTTCTGAACCTTCCTCTGAAGAACCCTCTTCCGAAGAACCCTCTTCTGAAGAACCCTCTTCCGAAGAACCTTCTGACGTAGAACCTTCTGAATCTTCTGAAGTTGATTCTTCTGAATCTTCTGAAGAAGAAGTAGTTGTAGCTGATCCTACTTACACTGCAACCCTTACCGACAATGGCGACGGCACTGCTAGCCTCTCCATCGTTCTTCCCGACGGCATCGGCAACGGCAAGGTTGTTTTCGCTATCTCTGAAAACCTCACCTACGTTGCAAACTCTGCAGCAACCGCTACCGGCGGCGCTCTCAACGACGTTATGGAAGGTCAGATCACTGTTTCCTTCGCAAGCATGTCCACCTTCGCAGAAGGCACTGTAGCTCTCGAAGCTGATTTTGACATCGCTGAAGGCGCAGAACTTTCTGAAGCTGACATCAACGTTCCTACTTGGGAACTTGGCGACGGCACCTTCGAACTTTCTTCCAACGAAGACGGTGACGTTATAAAGGTTTACGTTCCTTTCGTAGAAGAAACTTCCGAAGAACCTTCCTCTGAAGAACCCTCTTCCGAAGAACCTTCCTCTGAAGAACCCTCTTCCGAAGAACCTTCCTCCGAAGAACCCTCTTCCGAAGAACCTTCCTCCGTTGATTCTTCCGTTGAAGATTCTTCCGTTGAAGAATCCTCTGTTGATGCTCCCGTAGTAGACGACCAGCCCGACACCGGCGACCTCGGTATCGCTGCATTCGCAGTTCTCGCAGTTATCTCTGCAGGTGCTGTAGTTGTTCTTAAGAAGAGAGCATAACTTAAAAGTCTTAACGACAAAATCTTATTAAAATATGTAATGCGGCAATACCCCCCGCCGCAGCATAACGGATAAGTAATTCAAAAAGCCTTGCAGGTAACTGCAAGGCTTTTTGGCGTCTATGTCTTAAATAGTGTTCGATATGTTTTATGCTTTACCGCTAAAACGATTTGCCGCAGCATAAATCTTACGGTTTATGCCTGCATATATAAAACGGTGCCGCTGTTTACGATCTCTTCGTTCTTCCCAAAGGCATCTCCGTTTGCTGCAAGTATGCTTTTAGGGTCAACGTGGTACCGTTTTCCTATATCCCAGGCGGTTTCGCCCTTTTCGGGGTAATATATAACAATCGGTTTGCAATCCTCGGCTTCCGCCTCAAGCTTTGTAACCTCCGCTTCGGCAAGGGCTTCAAAGCTTTTCTTTTTGTATATAAAACCGCAAAGCTCGGCGGCTATTCTCAGGTTAAATCTGCCGTTGTTTACGTCGGCACTTGCGTTTATGGCATTTGCACTTATTTTTGCCTTAGCATCAACGCCCTTTAACTGCAGCGGCACGGTTTCGGTAAAGCTTAGATTTACGTCGTGGGTGCTGAAACCGTCCTCATCGCACCCCAAAACGTTCATGGCGCAAACACCCTTTACCTCAATATTGCCGTCCTCTACGGCAACCTCTTTAATAACGATTTCGCAGTTGCTGTCTATGCAGCTTGTAAAAGGCAAATCCGGTATTTCCACCGCTTTTTCAACGGTAAATCTGTGCCTTGGCAACATTTCTGCCTCTTCACAGTACAAAGCGTCACGGCGTGCTTTGCATTCGTATTCCTCAAAAAACATATCCGTCGCTGCTTTAATATTGGTCTTATTAAGATAGCTAAGCTTAACAAGTGCGTTGCAGTTTAGGGATATTATGCGGTTTTCGCCGTAATTGTCTTGTTCCTTCATTGCCTCGCAACCGGTGCAAACTATATCTGCGTTTGCCTTCGTATCGCTTGATATATCCGGGTCGTCAATACTGAACGATGCAGGAAAGCTTCTTTCCAACAGCTTTATGTTACCCTCGTCGCTTTCTTCTTCGTACAGACATTTAAATACGCCGTTACAGCGCACGGTGGCGCACCCATCGGATAGGCTAAGCTCGCCGGGCGTAAAGCAAACGGCTGCATAAATTATCTCGGCAACGGGGGTCATACCCTCAAGGCTGATGTTTTCGTGGATAGAAAAATCCTTTCTGCACGGCGGCATAACGTAGCTTACTTCGTGGTTAGCCGTCTTAAAAAACGCTCCCTTGCAATCCTCGGCAGAGACGGTTTTTGCGCCTTGCATAGACTTAATTTCTATGCGGGTGTCGGCTCTGCACCTTAGGATAAAACGCCTTGGGTTAAGAGTTTTGCACCCAACGTAGCTGCAACGGCAATGGGCTATGGGAAAATGCTCGCCGTCGGGCAGCTCGCCTATATCAAAGCGCTGGTTAAAGTCGGTAACAAACTTTTCGCTTTTAAGCTTGCCCTTGTAATCGGATTCGTAAAGAAGCGAAAAAACCGCTTTGCCGTAAAGCTCTGCCTTGTTTCCGTTTATTATTACCTCTTCCGGCAACAAATTAGCCTCTGTGCGTATTACCCTATTTATGCCCGGCAGATAATCGGCAAGGGTGCATTCCAATTCTATATCCTTATCTGCACCTGTTTCCAAAAGCGTGCGCGGTAGTTTAACGGTCGTGGTTTCCGCCTTCATATTTTACCTACTCCTTTAAAAAGTTTTTTGTTTAATTGTATGCTTTTGGGGTTAAGGTCATAACCCGTAACAAAAAAATAAATTCAGAGTATCATAGGTAATAAGGAGGTGTAGGCTTTATGTGCGGAAACAAGGGGCTTTTTGCCGTCTGCGCCTGCGCTTTCGGCGTGGGCGTATTGCTTACAAGCTTTTTGCCTGCCGGCGTTTTGGTGTGTGTTCAGGGTGTACTTATTCTCGGAACGGGCGTGTTGCTTTTTGGGCGCGGATAAGGGGGTGTTGCTGTGAAGGTGTATATTATTAAATCGCCTGCGCTTTTTAAGCCGATTTTGCGGCGGATATTTAAGCCTGCGGTTAAAGCTAAATAAACAAACAGAAAAGTCGGGAAGCTTTCCCGACTGTTCAACTTTGCTGTAATCGATTTTTTGTGTTTTTCGTGTTCTGTGCCTTTGTCAGCGGTCTGAAAGGTCGGGGCTTATCCCCGACCTTTCAAAGTGATCATGCTTTTTTAAGCTCTCTTTCAAGCCAGATCATGCCTATTTCAAAGGCATCGAAAAACGAGCTCTTTTCGCACTGCTTAACAACCTTTTCATTAAAGGTGGCAGTATCAGACGTGCTTTGTATCTGCACCAAAACCTTGGTGGCAATGTCAAGGTCACCGCTTTTTTTAGACTCTAATATATTCATAAACAAAATATATTTGTCCGTAGGCAGACCGTAGAACAAAAAGTTACCTTGACGAACCAAGGGCTTACCCTTATAGGTCAATACGTTTTCCATTATTCGCGCTCCTTATTTGTTATTTATACCCGGAGAAAATCCTGAACCAGCACACGCATAAGCTCGTATCTGTCCATCTTGCTGATGATAGTGCGAGCGTTGTTGTAGTTGGTTATGTAGGTCGGGTCCTCGGATAGAATATATCCAACTATCTGGTTAATGGGATTATAGCCCTTTTCCTTCAAAGCGTTATAAACTTCCGTCAGCATTTTGCGCATCTCTGCATTGTTGTCCTTGCAAATATCAAATTGCTGAGTTTTTTGTCCCGTTTGTGCATTTCTGTTCATGGCTTTTCTCCTTTGATACGTTAGTTAAGGAATTAGGAACGCAGGGTTATACCTGCCTCCGCTTCCAATCTGCGAAGTATGTTTGCAACCGCCTTGTCTGCGTCTGCGTCGTTCATGGTCTTGTCTGCCAAGCGGAAAACAAGGCTGAACGCCACGCTCTTCTTGCCGTCAGCAATGCCTGCGCCCTTGTATACGTCAAACACCTTAATGCTTTCCAAAGCCTTGCCGGCAGATTTTGTTATCATATCTGCAACGGTGCCGGCTTCAACGGCGTCATCCATAACCAAAGCAAGGTCACGGGTAAGGGCAGGGAAGGCAGGAAGCTTTTTAAATTGCTTGCTGTTGTCAGCAACCTCAAGCAGCTCTTTAACGTACAGCACTGCGGCGTAGGTATGCTTGCTTAAGCCGTATTCGGCAGCTACTGCGGGGTGTATCTGTCCCATTACGCCAAGCACCTGCTGTCCCTTGCAAAGCTTAGCGCAAATGCCGGGGTGGAAGCCTGCTTCTTCACCGGAAACAACCTTGTAAGCCTTAACGTTAACTGCGTCAAGCAATGCTTCAACGTAGCCCTTAAGGTCATAAAAGTCACCCTTGCCGTCCATGGCTATTACAAACTCTTTGCGTTCGTCAGACATACCGTCCTCGGTGGGATAGTAAACCGTAGCGCATTCAAACAGGCCTATTTCCTCTGCCTTGCGGTTGCGGTTGTACGCAACAACGTCCAGCATGGAGGGAAGCGCTACCGTACGCATAACGGAGGTATCTTCACCCAAGGGGTTGATAAGCTTTATACTGTTTCTGCGGAAATCGTCAGCCGCCAAGCCTATTCTGTCATAAGCCTTGGGGGAGATGAAGGAGTAGGTAGCTATCTCGTAAAAGCCGTTGGAAACTGCCGCCGCCTTAAGGTCTGCCACAAAACGCTGGCTCTTGCTGTAGGCGCCTACGGTTACCTCACCGTTAAAGCGGGTGGAGGGTATCTTGTTATAGCCGTAAAGCCTTGCAACTTCTTCGGCGATATCTGCAGTACGTTCCATATCCATTCTGTAAGGAGGAACAACCAGCTCGTCACCCTCTGCAAACATTTCAAGGGGCTTAAGCATTTCTGCCATTTCGTCACGGCTTAGCTCAATGCCCAAAAGGGTGTTAACACGTTCGTAATCGAAGGGGATGCGGCGGGGAGAGATATCTGCATTGCATATATCTATTATGCCTTCTGCAACGTCGCCGCAACCAAGCATGGTAACAAGCTCAAGGGCTCTTTCAAGGGCGGGAACGGTGTTGCAGATAGGCAAACCTTTTTCAAACTTGCCGCTGCTTTCGGTTCTAAGACCGCAATCTCTGGAAGTGTGACGGATGCTTGCACGGTCAAAATTTGCAGATTCAAACACAACGGTAACAGTGCTGTCAAGAATCTCGCTGTTAAGACCGCCCATAACGCCTGCCAATGCAACGGGCTTTTCGCCGTCTGCAATGCAAAGCATCTGTTCGGTAAGCTTGTGCTCGTTGCCGTCAAGGGTGGTGATGCACTCGCCCTCGGCAGCGTTGCGCACAACTATCTTCTTAGAGGTTATATAGTTATAGTCAAATGCGTGCATGGGCTGACCGTATTCAAGCATAACGTAGTTGGTAATATCAACTATATTGTTAATGGGGCGCACGCCTGCCGCCTTAAGTCTTGCCCTTAACCAAAGGGGACTGGGCTCGATCTTAACGTTGGTAACTACAGCCGCAGAATAACGGGGACAAAGCTTGGTGTTGCGCACGTCAACGCTTATATAGTCCTCAACCTTGCCGGCAGCGGGATTAACGCTGTATTTGGGCGCTTCAAGCTTGAAGGGGCTGTTGATGGAAGCCGCAGCTTCTCTTGCTATACCAATAAAGCCAAGACAATCGGGTCTGTTAAAGGTAAGCTCAAAATCAATAACCTCGTCACGCATATTAAGGGCGTCTCTTATATCCTGACCGTTGTGGCATTCTTCTTCAATAAGGAATATACCGTCATCCTCTGCATAGGGGAAATCGTTAAGGGTAAGGCCCAGCTCGTGAACAGAGCAAAGCATACCCTCAGAGGGAAGCCCTCTAAGCTTGCCCTTCTTTATTTTGGTACCGTCGGAAAGGATGGCGCCGTCAAGACAAACGGGAACCTTTGCGCCGGGTACTACGTTGGTAGCGGCGGTTATTATTTGAACGGGCGTCTCTGCGCCTACGTCTATTTTACAAATGGTAAGTCTGTCTGCATCGGGATGCTTTTCGGTGGAAAGCACGGTGCCGACAACTATGTTTTGCAAATTAGCGGGCAAAGTTTCCCAGCTTTCGGCCTTAGTGCCGGTGTAGGTCATAATATCTGCCAGCTCTTTTGCGCTTACGTTTATATCAACGTAATCCTTTATCCAATTAAGTGAAACCTTCATTTTCCGTAACCTCCCTTAAAACTGCGACAGGAAGCGCAAATCGTTTTCGTAAAGATGGCGCATATCGTCAATGCCGTACTTGATCATAACAACTCTTTCAAGACCAACACCAAAAGCAAAGCCGCTGTAAACCTCAGGGTCAATGCCGCAGTTTTCAAGCACGTGGGGATGTACCATACCCGCACCGAGTATCTCTATCCAACCCTCGCCCTTGCACAAACGACAGCCCTTGCCGCCGCATACAAAGCAGCTAACGTCTACTTCTGCAGAAGGCTCGGTAAATGGGAAGTTGTGGGGACGGAAACGTGTGCGTGTTTCCTCGCCAAAGTAAATTTTTGCAAACTGCTCAAGGGTGCCCTTAAGGTCGCCAAGGCTTATATCCTTGCCAACTACAAGCCCCTCCAACTGATGGAACATGGGAGAGTGGGTGCCGTCAACCTCGTCACAACGATAAACTCTACCGGGAGAGATTATGCGTATGGGGGGCTGCTTGCCCTGCATTGCTCTTATCTGAACGGGAGAGGTCTGGGTACGAAGCAGCACCTCGGGAGATATATAAAAGGTATCCTGAAAATCTCTGGAGGGGTGGTCTGCGGGAGCGTTAAGTGCATCAAAGTTGTTGTATGCCAACTCAACCTCGGGTCCTTCGGCAATGGTAAAGCCCATGCCTACGAAAATATCGGACAAGTCCTTTTCAACCTGGGAAAGAGGGTGAAGTCTGCCGGGCTTTTTGCTCTTTGCGGGCAGGGTAACGTCAACCTTTTCCTTTGCAAGGCGTGCTTCAAGCTCTTTTGCCTTGATTTCTCCAAGCTTTGCGTCTATGGCTGCTTCTATTTTTACACGCACTTCGTTTGCCAAAGCACCAATAACGGGTCTTTCCTCAGGGGTAAGGCCGCCCATGCCTCTAAGTATGGCGGTAAGTGCGCCTTTTTTGCCAAGGTAAGCCACCTGTGCAGCTTTTAACGTAGGCTCGTCAGCTGCTGTGTCTACCTCAGCCAAAGCTTTTGTAAGTATCTCCTCAAGCTGTTTCTTCATAATTCTTCGCTTTCCTTTCGAGTATATGCGTATTTATCATAAATATCCCCCACGGTCTTTTCCATCCCGCAGGAAGCAATATTTTGCAAAATATCCGTGTAGATCGAAGGCGTCGCCAGCCCCACTGCGGCAGAAAACCTTACGCCGCTTGCTTTAAGGGTGCCTTCAATTTCCGCCGTGTTTTCCAAAACCTTTTCCAAAGTGCCGTAATGGCGCAAAAGGGGATTAAACCGACGTTTTTTTGCATCAGCTTGCAGGTCATCTATTGCGTCAACTATGTATATGTACCTGCCGATGTGATAGCCTGCCTCGTAGGCTATGGCTTTTTTGTTTCCCTCTAACCCGTGGCAGGCTATTGCCGCCAGCGCCTTTGCAGAATTGTCTGCATAGCTGTCAAGGGTATGGCTTTCCCCATCGCTTTCCATGGAAGCAAGGGCGTTAAGATGCCCCTTGACCTCATCGTAAAGCTTGGGATACAGCCTTGCCGCCTTTTTGTTCATGCGGCTGAACAAAGGCTTCAGCACCAATCGCTTAAAACGTGCAGCGCCCTTTTCGTCCTTAATGTCATCCTCTGCCTTGCAATAAACAAGGCAGGCAAAGGCCGCCGCAACGTAGGTAAACACGCCGTCACACTCAAGGGTGGGCTTGCGGCGCAGAGTATAAGGGCAAAAGCGTTTTACAACGGTGGGCTTCTCCTCCGAAAGTGCAAGCCTTAATGCGGCAAGTGCGGTAAAATCGTAACTTAAAAAGAACCTTGTAAGCCTTGATATCCGTTTACCGCCGCAACGGCAAAGACCGCAGTATATTGCCTTATAAAGCTCATATTCTTTAACTAAAAGCTCCTCCGGTAGAGGCTTAACATAGCCAAACAAAATACCACGCCACCTTTCTTTTCAGTCTAACATAAAATTCTGTAATTGGCAATAGCTTTTTGCCTTTTTTCCTTAATATATAAAATATTTTTTAGAAAATTAAAGGAGAATTTAAATTTTTTGCGTATATTATCTTAAGTAAGGGGTAAATGTGCATATTTTTGTTGTGTAAAGGCAGGTGGCATTCTAAGTGGAAGCTAAAGATATGGTTTTGCTTATGGAAGAAAAACAGCTTTGCCCACGGGCGTTTAAAACCGTCAATACTGCAGGCAGACAGCGGTTTGACGAACCATGCCCCGTAAGGACTGAGTTTCAGCGTGATAGGGATAGGATAACCCACAGCAAGTCCTTCCGCAGGCTTATGCACAAAATGCAGGTGTTTATTGACCCCAAGGATGACCATTACCGCACCCGTCTTACTCATACTCTTGAGGTGGTGCAGATAGCACGTACCCTTGCCCGCGCCCTTCGTCTTAACGAAGATTTGACCGAGGCGGCGGCACTGGGCCACGATTTGGGGCATACCCCCTTCGGCCATAGCGGCGAAAGGGCGCTTGACGGCATAATGGCAGGCGGTTTTCGCCACTACGAGCAAAGCCTTAGGGTGGTAGACGTTCTTGAACGAGAAGGGCAGGGGCTTAACCTTACGGCAGAGGTAAGGGATGGCATATTAAACCATTCCGGCAGTATGAAGGCGTCCACCCTGGAAGGGCAGCTTGTTAAGTTCGCCGACAGAATAGCCTACATAAATCACGATATAGACGATGCGTTTAGGGCGGGGCTTATCGTCCCCAAAGATATACCGGATAAGCTTAACAAGCTTTTGGGCGAAACCCACAGCAAGCGTATAACCTCCATGGTAACGGCGGTGATAGCCGGCGGCACCGAAGGCGATATTACGATGGTAGAGCCTTATGGCTCTGCTATGATGGAGCTTAGGGCGTTTATGTTTGATAAGGTTTACACCAGCCCCTTGGCAAAGGGAGAGGACAGCAAGGTTGCCCTGCTTATAGAGTATTTGTTTGAATACTATACGAAGCATCCGCAGCTGCTGCCTCCCGAAAATAGGCAAATGATAGAAAAAGACGGCATTGAACGGTGTGTTTGCGACCATATAGCGGCAATGACCGACAGATATGCAATATCCACCTTTGAGGAAATTTATGTGCCCAAGGTGTGGAGCGTTTAGGATAAGCAGAGGAAGGATTAATGGCTTTTTCACAAGGCTTTTTGGAAGAAATAAAGGATAGAAACGATATAACCGAGCTGATATCCAAATACGTTGGGCTGAAGCGTGCCAGCAGCGTTATGGTTGGGCTATGTCCTTTCCATAACGAAAAAACACCGTCCTTTACGGTGTTCCCAAAAACTCGCAACTATTATTGCTTCGGTTGCGGTGCCGGCGGCGACGTAGTAAGCTTCGTAATGGCTATGGAGGGGCTTTCCTATCCCGATGCGGTGGAGCATCTTGCAAACCGTGCGGGGATACAGATGGAAGAGGAGGGCGAGCGCCCCCGTAACCGTATTCGCAGGGATAGGGTTATCGGCGCTACTACCGAGGCGGCAAGGTTTTTTCATAAGGCGCTTAACGCTCCTATCGGTGAGGGCGCAAGGGAATATCTTAAAAACCGAGCTTTGGATTCACTTACGATCCGTCGCTTTGGTATCGGCTTTGCTCCCGATAGCTGGGATATGCTTTCCAAGCATTTGACGGCTGCAGGCTATACGGCAGAGGAGTTAGAGGCGGCGTTCCTTTGTCGCAGGGGCAAAAACGGCAAGCTTTACGATATATTCCGCAACAGAATAGTGTTTCCGCTTATAGATACGGGCGGCGACGTCCTTGGCTTTTCGGCAAGGCGTCTTAACGAGGCAGACGACCGAAAGTACGTAAATACCTCAGATACGCCCGCTTTTAAAAAAAGCAAGTTTGTGTTTGGCATGAACATGGCAAAAAACTCGGGCGAGGATACGCTTATTATGTGTGAGGGCTGCATGGATGCGGTGGCGTTACATCGTGCGGGCTTCGGCAATGCGGTTGCCACCCTGGGTACCGCCATTACGGCAGAGCAGGCAAGGCTTATATCCCGCTATGCAAAAACCGTGTATCTTTCTTATGACAGTGACAGCGCAGGCAAAAACGCCACTCTTAAGGGCATAAAGCTGTTAAGCGAGGTAGGCGTTGGCGCAAAAATACTGGATCTTGGCGACACCAAGGACCCGGACGAATATATTAAGCAGTTTGGGGCAGAGGCATTCCGCAGGGTTATAAAAGGCTCTACGGGTCAGATGGATTACAGGCTTAAAGAGATTGCCGAAGGCTTTAATATGAGCCTGCCGGAAGAAAAGCTTAGGGCTTTTGACCGTATGTGCGCTTATGCGGCTTCCTTAAGCGGCAAGGCGGAGAGGGAGATTTGCGCCTCAAGAATAGGCGAGATTTGCGGCGTAAGCCTTTCGGCTGCCCTGGAAAGTGTACAGCGCAAGCTGGTTTTGGCTTCCAAGCGCAGTAAAAAGGAAGAGGAAAGCAAGGAAGTGCAAAACGCACTTGGCTTTGGTGACAAGGTCAACAGAGATCATGTTAAGCTTCCTGCGGCGGTGATGATAGAGGAAAGGCTGTTGGGCTTGCTTTTATATAAGCCGGAGCTGTACCCACCCGTGGCAACAAGGCTTAGCGCCGAAAGCTTTATAACGGAGTTTTCAAAAAAGGTATTTAACCTGTATGTCGAGGATTTTGCCGCAGGTAAGGAGCCGATCCTTTCCAAAGACGGTGTTCTTACCCAGGAGGAAATATCCCGTGTAACGGGTATGCTTGCCTCAAGGCAGGCTGTAAACGATAACAGCGCAGAAACGCTTAATGGGTGTATAAACGCCCTTGAGCGTGAAAAACTAAAGGTGGATTTTGATGCGGAAATTTCCGAAAACGGAGCCGCCGCACTTGAACAATATATAGCTAAACTAAGGGAAAAAAAGAAAGCATCGGAGGATAAATGACCATGGAGAACAAAGAAAAGATGAACGCAACCGAAAACGCACAGCAGACCGTAGCACTTCAGCTTACCGGCGAAAAGAGCACGATGGCTTCCGGTGAGTTTTTGGATATGCTTGACGGCGCAGACTGTACCATTGCCATATTTGAAAAAGTCTTTGCAGAGTTTGAAGCAAAGGGTATAGAGATAGTTAACGACCACGAAAACAATATATTTGACGAGGTTGACGAAGAGGCAGAGGACCTTGAAAAATGCCAGGAGGACGTGGACGAGCTTCTCTCCAAGGATGGCTTACCCATGGACGACCCCGTGCGTATGTATCTTAAGGAAATAGGCAAGGTGCCCCTTCTTTCCGCTGATAAAGAGCTTGAGCTGGCTTGTAAGATGGCGGCGGGCAATACCATGGCAAAGCAGCAGCTTGTTGAGGCAAACCTTAGGTTGGTTGTAAGTATAGCAAAGCGCTACGTAAACCGCGGTATGTTCTTCCTTGACCTTATTCAGGAAGGCAACCTTGGTCTTATGCGTGCCGTTGAAAAGTTCGATTACAACAAGGGCTACAAGTTTTCTACCTACGCAACCTGGTGGATCCGTCAGGCTATAACCCGTGCAATTGCAGACCAGGCAAGAACCATTCGTATCCCCGTACACATGGTAGAAACTATAAATAAGGTGCTGCGCGTATCCCGCCAGCTTCTTCAGGACCTTGGCAGAGACGCTACCGCTGACGAAATTGCGGAAGAGATCAATATGCCCGTTGAAAAGGTAAGAGAAATACTTAAAATAGCGCAGGAGCCCGTTTCCCTTGAAATGCCTATAGGTGAAGAGGAAGACAGCCACCTGGGCGACTTTATTGCGGATGATAATACCCCCGCACCTGCAGACGCCGCCTCCTATACCATGCTTAGAGAACAGCTGTTAGAGGTGCTTCACACCCTTACCCCCAGAGAAGAAAACGTTCTTAAACTTCGCTTCGGCCTTGAGGACGGCAGACCCCGCACCCTTGAAGAGGTGGGCAAGGCGTTTGACATTACAAGAGAGCGTATCCGTCAGATAGAGGCAAAGGCACTTCGTAAGCTTCGTCATCCCAGTCGCTCCAAGAAGCTTAGAGACTATCTTGAATAAAGCCTTGCTTTCTCTAAATTTTGAAAGGTAAAACAGCATAGATGAAAGATCCCTACAGTGTTCTCGGCGTTCAATCAAACGCCACGGACGAAGAAATTAAAAAGGCTTATCGCAGCCTTGCCAAAAAGTATCATCCGGATAATTATGACGACAGCAACCCTTTGAAGGACCTGGCGGCAGAAAAAATGCGTGAGATAAATGCGGCTTACGACTATATTCAAAACCAACGTAAAAAAGCCGCCGGCGGCGGAACCGCCAACACAAGCGGCGGCAGCACAGAGTTTCAGCGCATACGCATACTTATAAATCAGGCAAGGTATACCGAGGCGGGCAGATATCTTGATATGATACCCCAAGCTCAGCGCAATGCCGAGTGGTATTTTTTAAAGGGTACCGTTATGGTCAAAAAAGGCTTTATGCTTGACGGTACGGAATACATACGCCGTGCCTGCGATATGGACCCCGATAATGCAGAGTATCGCAATGCGTACAACGTGGTTACACGCAGTAACTACAGCGGTTACAGCACAAAGCGTACCGTTCACAGCACGGGTTGCTCCGGCTGCGATATATGCATGGGGCTTATGTGTTTGGATTGTCTTTGCGGGTGCTGCAGATAGGCTATGAAAAGAACTAAAAGAGTGGCAGAGTGCGGCATGCTTGCCGCACTAAGCATAATTGTTTTACTGCTTGGTGCAGTTTTTGAGCCCCTCGATCTTACCACTGCGTTTCTTGCAGGCTTTGCGGTGCTTGCCGTAAGGCTTCGCTGGGGCAGAAGCAGCAGCTTGTTTTTATACGCAGGTACTGCCGTTTTGGGCTTTTTGCTGCTTCATAATAAGCTGCCTGTGGTGCTTTATGTTTTTTACGGCGGTTTGTTTCCGATAGTAAAAATCGAGGCGGAAAGAATATCTAAAAGGCTTTTGCAATGGATTGTAAAGGTAGCTTTTGCCTGCGCCGCTTACACGGCAATGATTTTTGTTTCCACCAAGGTGTTTGGCATACAGGATATGGATTTTACCTACAGCCTGCCCATGTATATCGGCGTGGCTGCGGTGACAGTTTGTGCCGATTTTGCCGTATCCATGATAATACAGCAGTTCGGTCACGTGCTGTTGCGTAAACGCAAGTGAAAACCTTGACAGTATACGTTGCTTTGTGTTATAATATCATAATAAGTTAAAAGGGGAGAGATGTGCAGATGGCTTTAAGCATGACCGGCTACGGCAGATGCCGTGAGCTTACAGAAGGTAAAGATATTTGCTTTGAAATTAAATCGGTTAACAGCCGTTATCTTGATATAAACATAAAATTAGGAAGACTTTATACACCTCTTGAGGAACGGGTAAAACAGCTCGTTTCTTCTCGCATTTCCAGGGGCAAGGTTGACGTTTATCTTTCCGTTACCAATCCCGAAGGGGACGTTACCACCCTAAGCCTTAACAAAGATTATCTTGAGGCGTATTTGGGCGTTATGAACCGTGTTTCCGAAGAGTACGGCGTAAAGGGCGACGTAACCCTTTCAATGGTAAGCTCTAAGCCTGAGGTGTTTAACGTTACCCGTGTTGACGAGGATATGGAGCAGGCGTGGGCACTTATCCGTCCCATAGCGGAAAAGGCTTTGGATGCTTTCTGCGCCATGCGTGCAACCGAGGGTGAAAAGCTTGTGGCGGATATTAAGCAGCACGCTGCCGTTACCGCTGAGCTTAGAGGGAAAATACAAGCCCGCGCACCTCTTGCCGTTGCTGCCGCTAAGGAAAAGATGCTTGCCCGTATAAAGGAATTGCTTGAGGGCGTTACACCCGACGAGGGAAGATTACTTACCGAGTGTGCCATATTTGCCGATAAGGCTGATATAAACGAAGAGCTTGCAAGGCTTGGCAGCCATTTCAGCCAGCTTGAGTCTATTTTAAACGGCGGCGGCGCCGTTGGCAGAAAGCTTGACTTTTTGGTACAAGAAATTAACCGTGAGGTAAATACCATAGGCTCTAAGTCGCAGGACGTGGAAATCGCCCGTTGCGTTATCGACGCAAAGAGCGAGATTGAAAAAATAAGAGAACAGATACAGAATTTGGAGTAATTTGTATGAAGCTTATAGACGTAGGCGGCGGCAGCTTTGTTTCCGCAGGCCGTATAGTGGCAGTGCTTTCGCCCGATTCTTTGCCCGTACGTCGCATAGTGCAGGACGCAAAAAATCTTGGCAGAGTAATAGACGTAAGCTGCGGTAAAAAGACCAAGGCTGTTATTGTTACCGATAGCGAGCATACGGTGCTTTCCGCCGAAAGCCCCGATGTTATACAGGAAAGGATGGCGTAGTATGAGCAAGGGTGTTTTGCTTATAGTATCCGGTCCTTCCGGTTGCGGCAAGGGAACGGTGCTGGGCTTCGTTTTACAAAACAAAGATTACAGCTATTCCGTTTCAGCTACCACACGCCTTCCCAGAGAGGGTGAGGTAGACGGCGTTAACTACTTTTTCCTTACAAAGCCGGAGTTTGAGGCGTATTTAGCCGAGGATAAGATCCTTGAGCATACCGTGTACTGTGGTAACTATTACGGCACCCCCCGCAGGTTTGTGGAGGAACAGCTTGAAAAAGGCGTAAACGTGGTGCTTGAGATAGAAACAGAGGGCGCAGGCAACGTAAAAAGACTTATGCCCGATGCGCTTTCAATATTTATCGCTCCCCCCAGTATGGAGGAGCTTGAAGCAAGGCTGAGAGGCAGAGGCACCGAGGATAACGAAACCATAGAAAAAAGGCTTAAAAAAGCAAGGGAAGAGATGCTTCTTGCCCCCACGTACGACATAGTTATAGTAAACGAGGACGGTGCGCCTCAGAAAGCGGCGGCACTTATAGAAAAGGCCGTTAACGAAAGAAAAACTAATAATTAACAATACAATTACAGTAAAGAGAGGATATAAATATGCTTTACCCTTCCGTTCAGGATTTAACAAACAACGACGTTAACCGTTATATGCTGGTTATTGCTACCGCAAAGGGCGCACGCTACATCACCTATAAGCAGAACCAGGACCTTGAGTACGGCGAAATGCGCAAGGATTATGATAAGCCTGAAGAAAACCCCAACGAAAAGGCAGTAAGTGCCGCTGTTCATAAGCTTCAGGACGGCGAGTTTAACGTAATTGTAAAATAAAGATATGTTGCTTTGTGAGGTTTACCTGCTTGATACCACGCCCGCCTACGATAAGGCGTATACCTATTCCGTCCCCGAAGAGCTAAAAAGCAGGGCGGCAAAGGGTGTTTTGGCGGTGGTTCCCTTTGGAAAAAGCAATAGGCGTCAAAGCGCATTTATCGTCCGTGTGTGGGAGGCTGACCGGGTAGAGGACGGCGTAAAGCCCTTGTACTCTTTGCCCGAATATGAGCTTGCCGCAACGGATGAGGCAATGGCACTTGCGGCATTCATCCGTGACCGTTGCTTTTGCACCTATGGCAGCGCTTTAAAGCTTATGCTGCCCGACGGCGTAAACCTAAAAAGCAAGGTTTATTATACTGCGTTACCTTCCGTGTGTGACGACGAACTGTACTGCTTTGTAAAGCAAAAGGAAAAAGCCTACGAGCAGGATATTATCCGTTCCTTCGGCGGCGATGGCTTAAGGATGGCACAAAGCCTTTGCAAAAAGGGGCATTTGGAAAGGCACAGCGAGGTTGCCGAAAAATCAAACATAAAAACCGAGCTTTGGGTAAGACTTTTGGACCCAACGGCAGAGGTCAAGGGTAAAAAACAGCAGCTTCTTATAAAGCTTTTGGCTCAGTCCGACAGGTCTGCGGCGTGGCTGTCCCAATCGGGTGTATCCGCCGCAACGGTAAGGAATATGGAAACCAAGGGCACGGTTGCTCTTTATCGCAAGCGTGTTCAGCGGTTGCCCTATGACGCTGCGGAATTTGCCCCCAAGCCCTACGTGCTTTCTGATAAACAGCAGGCAGTACGGGACAGCATCTTGCAATATATGCGTTGCGGCGATGCTAAAGCGTGCCTGCTTCACGGTGTAACCGGCAGCGGCAAAACCAAGCTGATACTTGAGGCGGTGGACGAGGCACTTAACCAAGGCAGAAACGCCATAGTGCTTATCCCCGAGATAGGACTTACCGCCCAGGCAGTTTCCACATATTTTGCCCGCTACGGTGATAAATGTGCGGTCATCCATTCCAAGCTTTCCGTTGGCGAAAAAGCCGATACCTACGCCCGTATCCGTTCAGGACAGGTAAAGGTGGTTATAGGCACTCGCTCAGCGGTGTTCGCTCCCTTCGACAACATAGGGCTTATCGTTATGGATGAGGAGCAGGAGCACACCTATAAATCCGAAAAAAGCCCAAAATACCACGCAAGGGATATTGCAAGGTTCCGTTGCGCCAGACACAAGGCGCTTATGCTTTTGGCGTCGGCAACCCCCTCGGTGGAAAGCTATTATCGGGCAGAGATGGGCGTGTACCATCTGCTAACCTTGGATGAACGCTTTGGCGGTACCGAGCTTCCCTCGGTTGAGATAGCCGATATCGTCGGAGATCCACATATAGAAAAAGGCAGGCTTTTGGGAGAAGAGCTGAGAGAGGCTCTTTTGGAAACCGTAAGCAGGGGCGAGCAGGCAATACTTTTCCTCGGCAGACGGGGATATAACTCCGCTTTGCGCTGCAGAAGCTGCGGTCATGTTTTTACTTGCGACCGTTGCTCGGTATCCCTTAATTATCACGCATACAGCAACGATGCCAACAAGCGTGGCAAGCTTATTTGCCACTACTGCGGCAGAATCGAAAATAAACCCCAAAAATGTCCCCAGTGCGGCAGCGCCCATATCGGCTATTTCGGCTACGGTACCCAGCTTTTGCAGGATGAGCTTGAAGAGCTGTTGGGCGAGGGCAAGGCACTGCGTATGGACACCGATACAACCGTAGCAAAGCGCTCTCACGATGAAATACTTGAAGAGTTCGGTCGGGGCGAGGCTTCTGTTCTTTACGGCACGCAAATGGTCGTTAAGGGCTTGGATTTCCCCAAAGTATCTCTGGTCGGGTTGGTAATGGCGGACAGTGTTTTGTATATGAGCGATTTTCGCTCCTGCGAGCGAATGTTTTCCCTAATAACTCAGCTTGTGGGCAGAGCAGGCAGGGCAGGCAAGCAGGGCAGGGCAATAATTCAAACCTATAACCCGTTGCACCAAACCCTAAGGCTGGGTGCAAGGCAGGATTACGGTGCCTTTTATAAAAGCGAAATAAGGCTTAGAAAGGCAGTGGTGTTTCCGCCCTATTGCGATATTGCGGTCTTTTCCTTTTCCTCCTCTGACGAGGATGAGGTAAACGCCACTGCAGCGGCTTTCTCTGCATATTTTGAGAAGGAATCGGACGCCGCAAAAGATTTAAAATTGATAAAAATGGGGCCATATAAAGAGGGCATATATAAAATAGGCGGTAAATACCGCAACAAAATAATAGTTAAATACAGAGATTCTAAGGAGTGCCGCAGTTTTTTCAGAAAGCTTGTATCCGAGTTTTCCGTTCCCCGCAAGGGCATGGCTGCGGTGGATATTGATATAAATCCTTTTACCGTGTAGTGAGGTATAGTTATGGCTTTACTTAATATATTAAAGGACGGGGAAGAAACCCTGCGCAAGGTTTCCAGACCGGTAGAAAAACTCAGCCCCAGACTTATTCAGTTGCTTGACGATATGCAAGAGACTCTTAAGGATTCCGGCGGGGTAGGTCTTGCCGCACCCCAGATAGGCATATTGCGCCGTGTTGTACTTGTTGATAACGGCGAAGAGGTGCTTGAGCTTATTAACCCCGAAATTATAGAAACCAAGGGTCAGCAGGAGGAGTGCGAAGGCTGTCTTTCCTGCCCGGGTCAATGGGGTATAACCAAGCGTCCCGCCTTTGTAAAGGTTAGGGCAATGAACCGCAAGGGCAAATACTACGAAGCCAGCGGAACAGGCTTGGTTGCCCGCTGCTTCTGTCATGAAATCGACCACCTTAACGGTATTCTTTTTACCGATAATGTAGTGCGTATGCTTACGGAGGAAGAGCTTGAAAACATGTAAAATAATTTTCATGGGTACCCCCGATTTTGCCGTAAAGGCTTTAGAGCGCATATATAACGACGGGCATAACGTTTCCCTTGTATTGACCCAGCCGGATAAACAGCGGGGCAGAGGTATGGCGTTTACCCCCTCGCCCGTAAAGGCATACGCTTTGGAAAAAGGGTTGAAGGTATATCAACCCACCAGCCTTAAAAGTGAAGAGGCGCAAAGCATAATTAAAGCAGAAAATGCAGATTATATAGTTGTTGCCGCTTACGGCATGATTTTGCCCAAAGAGGTTCTTTGTGCGGCAAAGGGCGGCTGTGTTAATATACACGCATCCCTTTTACCCAGACACAGAGGTGCCGCCCCCATAAACCGTGCGATTATGGAGGGGGATACCGTAGGCGGCGTAACCGTTATGCAAATGGCAGAGGGGCTTGATACCGGCGATATGCTGTTGGTTAAGGAAACCGCCATAACTGCGGATATGACCGCAGGCGAATACCACGACCTTCTTGCAGAGCTCGGTGCCGATGCCATAAGCGAGTTTTTGGCAGGCGACGGTTTTACGCCCGTACCCCAGGATGAATCAAAGGCTACTTATGCGGCAAAAATAGAAAAAAGCGAAGCGGAAATAGATTTTTCTGCCGGCAATACTGAGGTTTACAATAAAATAAGGGGGCTTTCCCCCTATCCCAGCGCATTTGCGTTTATTAACGGCAAGCGATATAAATTAATCAGCGCCTGCATAGGCAACGGTAACGGTGCCTTCGGTACGGTGATTTCTGCCACGGCAGAGGGCATAGAAATAGCCTGCGGCAGCGGCAGCGTAGTGGTTACAAAGCTTCAGCCCGAGGGCAAGCGTGCCATGACAGCCAAGGATTTTCTTGCAGGCAACAAGATATAAAACAGGAGAGGTTTTATGGGTTACTACGGCTATTACGGTTACGTAACCGTTGATTGGACGTATATAGTTTTAATAATGGCTATGCTGGTTTCCATGATAATCAGCGCAAGGGTATCAACAACGTTTAATAAATATGCCAAGCGTGCGGCAAAAAGCGGCCTAACGGCAGAGCAGGCTGTGCAACGAATGCTTGCCTCAAGCGGCGTTTATGACGTAAACATCGGCAGGGTAAGCGGCTCTTTAACCGACAACTATAACCCAAGAACCAAGGTTATCTCTCTTTCCGATTCAGTCTACGGCAAAAGCTCTGTTGCTGCTATAGGCGTTGCCTGCCACGAGGCGGGCCACGCAATACAGTATCAGCAGGAGTACGGCCCTGCAAAGCTTCGTATGGCAATAGTTCCCATTACAAATTTCGGTTCTCGCCTTTCCATGCCCCTTTTGGTATTGGGGCTGTTTCTGGGCGTAATGGGACTTGTGTGGGCAGGAATATTGCTGTTTTCCTTATCCACCGTGTTTCAGCTTGTAACCTTACCCGTAGAATTTGATGCAAGCCGCAGGGCGCTTAAAGCAATGGAAAACTGCGGCATACTTGCCGATGACGAAATAGGCGGCGCAAAAAAGGTGCTTAGCTCTGCGGCAATGACCTACGTTGCGGCGCTGGCAACAAACCTTTTAATGCTGCTCAGATACATTTCCATTGCTAAGAGGAGAAATTAAATTGGGTACTGATAAGGCAAGGCAGTTTGCACTTTCCGTGCTTCGCCGTGTGTGGGAGCAGGGTGCTTACTCTAACATAGAAATATCCTCTGCTTTAAAAAAGCATGACCTTAACGGTATAGATAAATCCTTCGGCGTCGCCCTGGTAAACGGCGGCGTGGAAAGAAAGCTTACCTTGGATTTTATGATAGAAAAGGCATCGGGCAGAGCACTTTCGGAAATAGAGCCGGAGCTTGTTGCGGTGTTGCGCCTTGGCTTTTTACAGCTTTTCTTTATGAAGGTGCCGGATATGGCAGCCTGCAGTGAAAGCGTTGCCCTTGTGGGCGGAAAAAAACGTAAGGGCTTTGTCAACGCAATAATGCGTACCGCCTGCCGCAAACGTGATGAGCTCATAGATGCGGTGGCGCAAAGCGATGACAGCGTAAAATATTCCATCTCTTCTGAGATATGTGACCTTATCGCCCGTCAGTATCCGAAGGATAAGGATGCCGTATTGGCGGCATTTTTCGACCACAACCCATTGATATTAAGACCAAACACCCTAAAAAACACAGGCGAGGAGCTGTTAAACGAGCTTTTATCCCGAGGGGCAGAGGCACAGCTTTATCAAAAAGCGGTGGTCGTTACGTCAGGTGCCGATAAGGGCATCTCCTTGGTAGAAGAAGGGCGTTGCTTTGTTCAGGGGCTGTCCTCCCAGGCGGCGGTCAGCGCTTTGGGTGCAGAAGGCGGCAACTTCGTTTTAGACGTTTGCGCTTGCCCGGGCGGTAAAACCTTGGGCGCCGCATTGGATATGAAAAACAGTGGTACCGTGCTTTCAATGGATATCCACGCAAACAAGCTTTCCTTAATAACAAAAACGGCAAATAACCTTGGCGTTACCATCGTAAGCACTCGTGAGCAGGACGGCAGAAGCTTTAACCAAGAGCTTTATGAAAAAGCCGACCGAATTATATGTGACGTACCTTGCTCCGGCATAGGGGCAATAAAGGGCAGACCCGAGATAAGATATAAAGACCTGCAGGGTATGGAAAGGCTTATAGAAACCCAGCGTGCCATATTAAAAAACGCCTTTTCTTATCTTAAACCGGGCGGCAGGCTGGTTTATTCCACCTGCACCATCAACAAGGACGAAAACGAGGGTGTGGTACATCCCTTCGTTAAAGAAAACGCCGCAGTGCTTGTAAGCGAGCGTACCGTTTTGCCTGCGGAAAAGTGGCACGACGGCTTTTATATAGCCGTGTTGGAGAAAAAATAATGGTTGATATAAAAAGTATGTTGCCCGAGGAGCTTAAAACCCTTATGGCAGATATGGGTCAGCCCAAATACAGGGCAGACCAAATATTCCGCTGGCTTCACCTTGTGGGCACGGATTTTGACGGGATGACCGATCTTTCCAAGCCCCTTAGAGAACAGCTTAAGGAAAACTGCTTTATACCCGACGTTACCGTTGCGGCAAAGCAGGTTTCCGCCATAGACGGCACCGTAAAGTTTTTGTTTAGGCTTTACGATGGGGAATACATAGAAAGCGTGTTTATGCGTTACAATCACGGCAACACTCTTTGTATATCTACCCAGGCAGGCTGCCGCATGGGATGCAAATTTTGCGCTTCTACCCTTAAGGGGCTTAAACGCAACCTTCTTGCCGCAGAGATGATATCTCAGATACAAAGGGCAGAAAAGGAGCTTGGCGAGCACGTCTCCGGCGTGGTGCTGATGGGCATGGGCGAACCCCTTGATAATTATGATAACGTGCTTAAGTTCCTTAAGCTGGTAAATCACCCCAAGGGACTTAATATAGGACACAGACATATCTCGCTTTCCACCTGCGGTTTGGTGGAAAACATATACAGACTTGCAGAGGAGAAGCTGCAAATAACCCTTTCGGTTTCCCTCCACGCCCCTAACGACGAGCTTAGGCAAAGCATAATGCCTATAGCCAACAAGTATTCGGTTGACGAGCTTTTGCAGGCCTGCAGAGATTACGAGCAGAAAACCGGCAGACGCACAAGCTTTGAATACGCCCTTATTTCCGGGGTTACCGATACACCGCAGTTGGCAACCGAGCTTGGCAAAAAGCTTAAGGGCAGCCTTTGCCACGTTAACCTTATACCGGTTAACGAAATTAAAGAGCGTAGCTTTAAAGGCGGAACAAAAGCAGCCGCCGCAGCCTTTATAAAGGTTTTAGAGGGCTTTGGTATAACCGCAACGGTGCGCCGCAAGCTTGGCAGCGATATATCCGCCGCCTGCGGTCAGTTAAGAGACGAACACGAAAGCTTGGTTAAATAGCAAAAAAAGGTGATAGAATGACAAGCTATGGTAAAAGTGATGTAGGCAAGGTACGCCGCCGTAATGAGGACAGCTTTAAAATTACCGAGGGGGACGAGTGGATCTCTGCCTTGGTTTGTGACGGCATGGGCGGTGCAGGCGGTGGCGATATAGCCAGCGAGCTGGCAGTATGCGTTTACACCGATACCTTGTTTAAAGAGATAGGCAAAAGCGGAGAGGGGCTTACGGGGCAGATAATTAAAAGCGCCATGATAACCGCCGTAACCGAAGCAAACGGCGCGGTTATAGAAAGAGCCCAAAAGGATGAAGAGCTGGAGGGCATGGGTACAACCCTTGTTGCCGCCTTCGTTTGGCGTGATAAGGCTTTTGTGGTAAACGTTGGCGACAGCAGACTTTATCGCATACATAAAGGCAAGCTTGTGCAGGTAACCAAGGACCACTCCTTCGTGCAATATCTGGTTGACAGCGGCATGATAACTGAAGAGGAAGCACAAAGCCATCCCAATCGCAACGTAATAACCCGTGCTTTGGGTATAGCCAAAACCGTTGAACCCGATTTTTTCATGGTAGAGGATTTTGATGGGCTGTTGATCTGCAGTGACGGTCTTACAAATTACGCACCTGCCGATACGGTTTGTGAAATTATAGGCTCCGACAGCGGAGTAAAAAGCAAGGTGAAGTCTTTGATATCCGCCGCAAAGTCAGGCGGCGGCGGAGATAATATCACCGCAGTTCTTCTGATGAAGGAGGGCAAAAAATGAGCAAGAATTATTCAGAGTATATAGGCAAGGTTCTTGACCGCCGCTATAAAATATTAGAGCTTGTGGGCGAGGGCGGAATGGCGTTTGTTTTTAAGGCAGAGGACTTGATAATGAACCGCCTTGTTGCCATAAAAATACTTAATAACGAGCTTAATTCCGATGACGCCATGGTGCAGCGTTTTATAAACGAGTCCAAGGCGGTTGCCATGCTTTCCCATAAGAATATCGTAAGCATTTACGACGTGGCAATTTATGACGATATGAAATATATCGTTATGGAGTTTCTTGACGGCATTACTCTTAAGGAGTATATTGACAGTAAAGGTCAGCTGTTTTGGAAAGAGGGCTGCTTTTACGCCATACAGATCCTTAAGGCGTTGGAGCACGCCCACAGCAAGGGCGTTATCCATAGGGATATAAAGCCGCAAAATATTATCTTAAAGAAAAACGGCGAAATAATAGTAACCGATTTCGGCATAGCAAAGCTGCCCAACGCCTCTTCCCTTACAGTTGCGGAAAAGGCAATAGGTACCGTGTATTACATCAGCCCCGAGCAGGCAAGCGGTAAAACTACCGACTTCCATGCGGATCTGTATTCGGTGGGCATTATGATTTACGAGATGTGTACCGGCAGACTTCCTTTTGTTCATGAAAACGCCTTAAACGTTGCAATGATGCAGGTTAATGACCCACCTGTAGAGCCTATAAAGGTTAATGCCTCAATTCCGGAAGGGCTTAATCAGATAGTTCTGCGTGCGCTGGAAAAAGAGCCTACCGCAAGGTTCCCCTCGGCACACGGTATGCTAAAGGCGCTTGAAGTGGTATACAACAACCCTGATGTGGTTTTTACGTCGGGCAGCACTGAGGCTGCCGTTCTGCCCAACGCTGTCAACATTGACAGTATAGCCACAGCCAGTATCGAAGATATCGCCCCTTATACCGACATAGATGCCTCTGTATTCACATCCAAAAAGGTTGACGAGGCGGTAAAGGAGCCAAAGGCAAAACGCAAAAAGAAAGCCAAAAATTCATCAAAGGCACAAAAAAGCGATAAGCGCAAGCGATCGTTATTCACGGGTGCCAGCCACAGTATGTTCCCCATAATTTTGGGTATAGCTCTTTCGTTTTTTATCGTTGTTGGGGCAATAGCCATGTTCTTGGTGGAAAACTACGTTATGTCTATATTCGACGGCAGCAACGACCCGATCGTTACTACCGTTCCCAGGCTTGAGGGTGAGCTGTACAACGCAGACCTTGAAGAGCTTTTGGAGGAAGAATATAAAATTACGGATATAGAGATAAAAACCGTAAAAAGCGACCGCCCTAAAAATGAGATAATAACTCAAAACAGGATCGGTGCCGTTACCATCCCCGAGGGCAGCGAGTTTTATAAAAGTCTTGTGCTTACCATAAGCCAAGGTCCTGACGAAAGCATTTATGACGATATAACCTATTACAGCGAGTCTTACGCAAAGGCACGCTTTGAGGATTGGAATATTGACTTTAAGGCTAACGTAGAGGTGGTTGACGTTTCCGAAAACACCGATACCGTGCCGGAGGATCTGCAGGAGGTTATACAGTACGCCTCTACCTCTCAGGTGCTTAAGGTACAAATTAAGCAGAATAAAGAGTTTGTAGACCTGGCTGACGGTACCGTAATAAAGGAAAACGACAAGTTCCGCATTTTCGTGTATTATCCCGATAACAGCATAAATATGCCTAATCTATTGGAGCTTTCCGAAGAAGAAGCGGAAAAGCTTTTGATAAGCGTGGGGCTTTCCTTGGGCTCTGTTGAGGTTGTAGAGTCGGAGCAAGCCGACGGAACCGTCATCTGGCAGGAGTATGACGAGGGCGCCGTGGTTCAAAGACCTACCAAGGTGGATATACAAATAAGCAAGCAGTGTAAATTTATGCCCGACGTTTTCGGACTTACCGAAAATGAAATTAGAAATTTGTTTATTATAAACGATATTTTTTCACATCTGCGCTTCGTTTACGACAGCAGCATTATTGCCCCCAAAGGAACCGTGGTCAACGTTTCTCATCAGGCGGGCGACCCTATTTATTCCGGTGACATGGTTATAGTTACAATTGCTGACGGCGCTGAAAGTGAAAGCAGCGAAATTTCTGTAGAAAGTGGCATATTCGGCAACTACGATGTATAATATTAATTCAGAGCTTGGCATTATCGTTAAAGAAAAAAAGGGGCTTTATACCGTTGCCTTAGGCGATAAAGAACTGCTTTGCAAGGCGGGCAGCCGTATCCGTAAGGAGGGCGTTCGTCTTATGGCAGGCGATAGGGTAGAGGTAGAGCTTAACCCCGACGGCAGCGGATTTATCCGCAACGCCGCCTTAAGGAAAAACTCGTTGCCTCGCCCGCCGGTGGCAAATATAGATACCTTTGTTATAGTTACGGCAACCACCACGCCCGAGCCTTATTTATATAACATAGATAAGCTTACGGTAATGGCGGAGTGCGCAGGGATAGACGTTGTCCTTGCAATAAATAAATGCGACCTTCATCCTGCGGCACAGCTTGCAGAGATATACGGTGCCGCAACCTACGCCTGCTTTCCTCTTTCTGCGGCGACGGGGCAGGGTGTTGATGAGCTAAAAGCCTTTTTAAAGGGAAAAACCTCAGTCTTTGCGGGGGCGTCGGGCGTTGGCAAGTCAAGCCTGCTTAATGCGTTGTATCCCGCACTGGATGCCGAAACGGGCGAGCTTAGCAAAAAAATATCCCGCGGGCGCAACACCACAAGGCATACAGAATTTTTTGCCGTTGATGAAAACACGTATATAGCAGATACACCCGGTTTTACCATGCTGGATGAGGATAAACTCGGCGTGGAAGATTACGGCGAGCTTTATATGCATTTCCCAGAGTTCCGTCAGTGCATCGGTAACTGTATGTTCCGCGGATGCACTCACTTAAAAGAAGAAGGATGTTCGGTAATAGCCGACGTAAAAAACGGCAGGATACAAAAAAGCCGTCACGAAAATTACGTAAAGCTTTATACCGAGCTTAAAAGCCGTAAACGCTACGGATAAGAACATGACAATGATTTGAGAGGTTATAATATTATGTTTATAGGCGTGTATAATTTAGCCAACTTTGTAACACTGCTGGGTCTTGCTTCGGCAATAGTTGCTTGTTTTTCTTCATCAACAAATATTTTATTGGCGGTTTGTATGTTTTTGCTTTCCGGCCTTTGCGATATGTTCGACGGCAGAATTGCCCGCGGAGCAGGCAGCAGAACCCGTAAGGAAAAGCTTTTCGGCATACAGATAGACACCGTGTGCGATATGGTTTCCTTCGGTATAGCTCCCGTTGTTATCGCTTATAACTGCGGCTTTAAAAGCTGGTATGACATGGCTGTTTACATAGTTTACGCCGCCTGCGCCGCCATAAGGCTTGCGTATTTCAATACCCAGGCTATAGAAGAAACCCCCGACCTTAACATGAAAGCGTTTACCGGCGTGCCCGTTCCTTTTTCTTGCATGGTATTGCCTCCGCTTATGATACTTAACGCCTTGGTTGCAAATCACCTTGTAGTTAATTTGGTGTTCGACCTTGTGTATCTTGCAGTGGGCATAGCCTTTATCGCCAACGTTAAAATTAAAAAGCTAAACATCGCCCAAAGCGTAGCTCTTATAGTTTTCGAGCTTGCCTGCGTTGTATCCATGTTTTTGGCTTATAAAAAATAAATCTTAATAAAAATAAAAAAACTATTGATTTTTGCGTTTCGCTGTGTTATACTGCACTTTGTGAAAAGAATGATTATGCTATAGGAAGTGAGGGAAGTTAAATGAAAGAAGGCATCCATCCTAAACTGAATAAAGTCACTGTAAGATGTGCTTGTGGTGCGGAAATGGAAACCATATCTACCAAGAGCGATCTCAAGGTTGATATATGCTCCAAGTGCCATCCGTTCTTTACCGGTAAACAGAAGTTTGTTGATTCCGGCGGACGCGTTGACAAATTTAAGAAGAAGTACAATTTGAACTAATTGGCATAGTATTAAAAAAGGCAACGCAAAGCGTTGCCTTTTTTATAGTGGAAGAGGGGTTTTTATATGCTGATAAACGAAGAGAATAATGCATTAGCAGAGAAAAGCGCAAGGGGCGTTTTGGTTTCCGTATGCATGGGCGACCCCTTCCTTTCCGAGCTGTCCTTAGACGAGCTTGAAAGCCTGCTTGAGACTGCAGGCGGCACTACCGTAGCAAGGGTAGTGCAGAATTTAGAGTCTCCCAATACAAAAACGTATATCGGCTCAGGCAAGGCAAAGGAGATAGCCGATTTTATAGAAAAAGACGGGGATATAGACCTGGTGGTTTTTGATAACGAGCTTTCTCCGTCGCAGCTTAATAACCTTGAAGAGATCGTAGGCGTTAGGGTCATCGACCGTACAATGCTTATTTTGGATATATTTGCCCTTCACGCCGTAACGGGTGAAGGAAAGATGCAGGTAGAAATAGCGTGCCTGCGCTATACGGCGCCCCGCCTTACGGGCAAGGGTAAAGAGCTTTCCCGCCTTGGCGGCGGTATCGGTACCCGCGGCCCCGGTGAAAGCAAGCTGGAAAGCGACCGCAGGCACATAAAGCGCCGTATTGCCGCATTGGAGGCAGAGCTTAAAGAAATGGAGCGTACCCGTCTTACAAAGCGTGCCGCCCGTGATAAAAAGTCTATAAAAAGTGCGGTAATAGTGGGGTACACCAACAGCGGTAAATCCACCCTTTTAAATTATCTTACCGATGCGGGCATTTTGGCAGAAAACAAGCTTTTTGCCACCCTTGACCCCACCACAAGGCTTTTGACTACCGAGGGCGGGGAAGAGGTTTTGCTTACGGATACCGTAGGGTTTATTGACGGTTTGCCCCACCATTTGATAAAAGCGTTCAAATCAACCTTAGACGAGCTTAAATACGCAGATATGATAATCAGCGTCACCGACGCTTCTGAGGAGGACAGCCGCCGCCGTCGTAAAACCGAGGTTACCGAAAAGCTTATTGACGAGCTTTGCGGTGAGCATAAGCCTATCATAAGGGTTTATAACAAGATGGATAAGGCTGTGGACAGAGAATTTATTCCTGCCGACGCAGTAGAAATTTCGGCTCTTACGGGTAACGGTGTTGACACCCTTGTTTCCACCTTAGAAACGATAGTTAAGGGCGGAAGAAAAACCGTATCCTTCAGGTTTCCTTATTCCGAAGCAGGCAAAATGTCCTTGCTTTATTCTTTTGGTGAGGTCTTGGAGACCGAGTATAACGATGACGGAAGTATAAGCGTAAAAGCTTTGTGTGAGGAAAAAGAGATCGGCAGACTGGCACAGTATGTGGAGGACGAAAAATGAAAAAGTTTTTAGCATTCCTTTTGTGCGCATCCATCGTCTTTTGCGGTGTTGCTTGTTCCGATACAAATTCTCCCGACGCTTCCGAAATAAGCGAATCCTCTGAGAAAACCGAAAGCTCTGAGAAAACCGAAAGCTCTGAAGAAACCGAAAGTCCCGAGGAGACCGAAAGCCCTAAGGAAACCGAAGGCTCCGAGGAGACCGAAAGCTCCGAGGAGACCGAAAGCTCTGAGGAAATCGAAAGCTCCGAGGAGACCGAAAGTTCCGAGGAGACCGAAAGCTCCGAGGAGGAGCGTGAAGACCCTCCCTCCGCTTCCGAAAGCGAAAAGGAGCCCGAGATGATCCCCGATCTTTTGCTGTGGCCTCAGCCCGAGGGCGAATATCACGTGATTACAGTGGGCGAGACCTTTCAGCTGTATTCTCAAATTGAAGGGTCTGAGCTTGAGGACGCCATGCTGGTATGGAAGGTCAGCGATCCCAACGTTATTGCCGTAGGCGGTAAAAAGGTTTACGCCAAGGCACCCGGGATTGCCACGGTAACTTTAAGCTATTCCAACGGCCTTAAACCCGTTTCCGTCAGCTTTAAGGTGATCGAAGCTGAGCTTAGCCAAAATGAGGAGTCTTCCCACGAATAGGCAGGTATTTCATGACTTTTAAGCATAAAATCTTTTATAAAACTTTTCGCTTGCCCGTAATGCTGTATCTTAAGCTTAAGTTTGGATACAAGCATCAAAAGGCAAAGGATCTGCCCCCAAACTACATTGTGCTGTCTAATCACACTACGGATTTTGATCCGCTGTTTGTGGCATCCAGCTTTAAAAATCAAATGTATTTTGTGGCAAGCGAGCATATCACCCGCTGGAAAAAGCTTTACGCCTTTTTAAGCTTTGGCTTTGAGCCTATTATAAGGTTTAAGGGTACTGTCGCCGGCTCAACCGTGGTGCAAATCCTTCGCAAGGTAAAAAAAGGTGCCAACGTTTGCCTCTTTGCCGAGGGGGTACGCAGTTGGGATGGCGTAACGGCGTCCATTCTTCCGTCTACGGGTCAGCTTGTAAAGCGGGCAAATTGCGGCCTTGTAACCTATAAAATTGTTGGCGGATATCTTGCCAGTCCTGTTTGGGCGGTGGGCGGCTGTCGCAAAGGTGACGTAAGCGGCAGAATAGTTAACGTCTATACCAAAGAACAGCTTGCTTCAATGACGGACGAAGAGGTCAACGCTGCAATCAACCGTGATCTGTATGAGGACAGCGCAAAAAGCCGTGAAGAAAGCGGTGCCACCTATAAGGGCAAAAGGCTTGCTGAGGGCTTGGAAAAGCTTGTATATATCTGTCCGAACTGCGGCGGGCAGGATTGTCTTACCACTGCCGACGATAAGCTTATATGTGCCAAATGCGGCAGTAAGCTTGTTTACGACACCAAGGGACTGTTAAACGGAAAGCCCTTGAAGCATTACGTAGATGCCCAAAGGCGCTTGGCAGAGGAACACGCCTCTGCGGGTGAAGCATATAAAGCGGTTAACGCCGAGGTTTTTGTTATTGATAAAAAAAGCGCAACTTCAGTGGCAAAGGGGACGCTTTCCATGACGCCGGAGACCATCACCTGCGGTGACGTCACCGCTCCCATAGCAGAGGTTGGCGAAGTAGCGATCCACGGTAAAAGCTCAATAGTATTTGCTCACGGAAGTACCTATTATGAGGTAACGGTGCCTGCACCGTACTCTGCTTATAAATTCGTTTTGTATTTTAAAAAAATAAAAAAATAACGGGAGGCTTGTATGGATTATTCCGCTGCTAACGGTTCTTTGTGGAATCCTATAATTCAAATCGGCATAATCGCCGTGTTTATTCTTTTTGCAAATATTTTGCGCCGCAAGGTCAAATTTGTCCGTACAGCTCTTATGCCTACCTCCGTTTTGGCAGGCTTTGTTTTGCTTGTTCTGCGTTCAACGGGTGTTCTCCCGGTAGACGTGGCGTTTTTAGAAAAAGTAACTTACCACTGTATAGCTTTGGGCTTTATTGCCATGTCGTTGCGTATCCCCGAAAAGGAAAGCGGCGAAAACGCTGCCCGCGGTGCCAAAAGCGGAGCTTTGATAGTAAGCACCTATTTGGTTCAGGCGCTGGTTGGCTTAGCGGTTTCTGTAGGCTTGGCATATACGGTAATGCCCGATCTGTTTAAGGCAAGCGGTATCCTTTTGCCCATGGCATACGGCCAGGGCCCGGGCCAGGCAAATAACGTCGGTAACACCTATGAAATTAACGGCATGGTGGGCGGCAGAAATTTTGGGCTTTCCCTGGCGGCGGTAGGGTATCTTTGCGCCTGCGTAGTAGGCGTTTTCTACATGACCTATCTTAACCGTAAAAACAAAGTGAAAAAGGCAAATGATAAAAGGGAAATATCCGGTTCCGTTACAATAGATACTTTCCAGGACAGTAACGAAATACCGATATCCGAATCCGTTGACCGCCTAAGCGTGCAGTTTGCTCTTGTAGCTATGGTGTACTTGCTTACTTTTGGTGTAACCTGGGGGCTTACCGAGCTTGTCGGACTTATATCCCAGGGCTTGGCAAATACCGTTTCATCTCTCCTTTGGGGCTTTAACTTTATAATCGGTTCCGTTCTTGCCTTGCTTTGCAGAAGTATTATGAAGGGCCTTAAGGGCATGAAGATCATGAACCGCCAATATCAAAACAACTATCTGTTAAGCCGTATTTCGGGCCTTGCCTTTGACGTTATGATAGTTGCAGGCATAGCAGGCATAAATATAAACGCCCTTACCGGCTATTGGTTGCCCTTTACTCTTATGGCTGTGCTTGGCGGCATAGCGACCTTCTACTATTTGCTTTATATGTGTAAAAAGCTTTATCCCGGTTACGTTTACGAGGGCTTTGTTTCCATGTACGGAATGTTGACCGGCACCATAAGCTCCGGCGTGCTTCTGCTTAGGGAAATCGACCCCGAAATGAAAACACCCGCTGCAAACAATCTTGTGCTTGGCAGCTCCTTCGGTATAGTTTTCGGCGCTCCCGTGTTATTGCTGGTAAGTCTGGCAATGAAAAACGTGTTCTTAACCATTGGCATTATATTTGCATACCTGGCATTGCTGCTGGCGTTTATGCTTATAAATAAAAAGAAAAGTAAGTAACACAAAAAAATCCGTTGTTTTAACTGAAATGCTAAAATGATGGTAGACACTAAAAACACAGTGTCTACCATCAGACCGCTGATAAAGGCACAGAACACGAAAAATAAAAAAAATCAATTACAAAAAAAGTTGAAAAGTGGGGAAAGCTTCCCGACTTTTCTGCAATTTATCGTATTTTTTCGTTCAAAACGTACCTCGGCTCACAGTACTTTTGTACAGTTCTCGCCTCGGTTCGTTTCGTCTGCACTCTTTCTCAGCACTCTGCCAAGCTGATGACAGGGTTTGTCAGCGGTCTGAGGGTTTCTCGTTTGAGAAACCCTTTTCTTCATACCAATCTGCTAAGTATTTCTTTAAGCACGGGGCTTTTAATATAAAAGCGCCTGCCTTCGTTGTAAACTTCAAACTTTTCGCTGTTAAACAAATTAATGCTTACTATTTTGCCGTCGGTGTATATGCTTATACCCATCTCGGGCGTGGTGCCAACACCGTCGTCATCGCCTGCGTATTCGGCTTCGTTGTAAAGCTTAAGTATCTCGCGGCGGGCGTTTTCGTTAACCTCTTTGGAAATATGCTCTCCGTTTTTTAAGCACCATACCTCAATCTTTTCCGTATCCTCGTACAGTATCTCTTCAAACCCGTTGCTGCAGCTCGCAAAAGCAAGTGCAAGGCAAAAAAACAAAACAACTGCCGTCAGCTTTTTCATGCCTTTTCTCCTTTCGTAAAGCGCTGTCTGACTATGGCGTATACGTCTGCCACCAGCTCAAACCCGTAGGATGCGGCAACAAAAGGCGCATTCCTCAGCAATACGTTATATGCAATAGCCAAAACGTGGGGGATAATAACAAGGTTTCTAAACAGCTTAATATCCCTTATTCTAAACATAAAGCTATACATTACCTGGGCGCACAAATATAAAATATCAAGGGGCTTTGCGGTCTTTAAAATAATAATATTAACTACCCCAAAGGCGCAAACGGTCAACGCTGCAAATAAAAACGCAAGGGCAACCGGTGCCGATTTGTTTTTGTTTTCGTACCAAAAGAAGGTAACCGTGCGTGAAAGGCTCACCGTCAGCGCAATCATCGCAAAAAACTCGTGTATGAATAAATATGATATAAACATACACACAAGTCCTAAAGCTTGAAAAAGCAAATACATCCGCTTGCTTTTAAAAAGATAGCTGGTTACCATAAACCCCAGCGTAAATCCGCCGGCTATAAGTGATATTGTTTGGTTATACATAATTTATTATGTCCGTCAGTTATAAAAATAATTGTCAAGCCATTTTTTCACTTCGTCGCTTCTGTGGTGAAACCCCTGCCAGGCAACGGCAAGGTCTTTATCCGGCATCACCAACAGCATCTGCCCGCACATTCCGCCGTGACCGTAGCATTGGTGAAAATAACGGGGAAGATAACCTTCTTCAACCACCTTGTTAACCCATTCTTCCGATAACAGCCTTTTGCCCCCAAACACGCCGTGGTTAAGATACAGCGCACCAAGCTTTACCATGTCCTCGGTCCGCAGGTAAAGCCCCGTGGCGCCCATGGCGTAGCCAAGGGGACAACAGCTCCAGGCAACCTCTTGAAATCCAAGGTCAAAAAACAGCTTTTCCCAAAGGTATTCCGTAAGCGGCTTGCCTGCAAGTGCCGTCGCTATGCGGGCAAGCAAATAAAAATCCCCATCGCTGTAGGCGTATTCGGGGTCTTCTTCTACGGGCGTCCTTAAAACGTAGGCAAGAAAATCCCTGCCGTAGTCGTAGGTGCTGTTACAGTCAATATCCAAATACCCGGCGGGCAAGCCGCAGCGGTGGCGGATAGCTGCGTCAACGGTAACCTTGTGCCAGGTGGGGTGCATATCCTCAGGGCAATACGGGGCAAGAAGCTCGGCAACGGATTGCTTTGTGTCAAGCTTCCCTTCGTCCCATAAAAGCCCCAAGGCTGTAAGGGTAAAAAACTTGGATACAGAATAAGCGTTCTGGCAAGGGTTGCAGGGCTTAAGCTCAATAGCCTCCGCCTGCCCGTCACCGTGCATCACGGCTATTCTGTAAACGTTAATATCGCTTTCGGTAATAAAATCGGAAAAATCTTTTAAAAATTCACTCATGTCTATGCGTCAAGCTCGCTTTCTTCTATATTACAATCTTTGCACAACACAATTTTTTCGTTAACGTGGTCTGTTAGTTCCCACGCTTTGCTTTTGCTTGAAGATCTTACTTGCTCAAAGACCACGCCGTTTGAAAAAACAACGGTCAAATCATTAAGGGGAGAAAGGCGGTATTCAGTAACCGTCGCATCTAACATATTTTTCGTAAGCGCTGTTTTACCAATGCAAAAATCCAAATCTTCAGAAGACAGCAACACATCTCCATTATATTTAAAACACCACTTGTGTTCGGTTAAAAGCACAAATTCGGTTGTATAAACAGCTTCTTCAAACCTTGTGTAATAGCAGTAATTATCGCCCAAAAACAAACACAGGAAGTCATCTAACCGCCCAACGCTGTTAAACTTAGCGCCTATTATTCCGGAAAGCATATAGTTATCCTCACTTATCTGTTTTAAGTCTGGTTCGGGGGACATGATAGCTTGAAACGTGTATAGGTCCCTTTTGATATATAAAACCGCTTTCGTCATTTTATAATAACATAAATCCTGCCGTATTTCAACAAAATTCTCTTGCCAACAACAGAACTTCCGGTTTAGATATTAAAACGATTTACCTATGATAAAGCTTTTTTTGCAAGCGTTCCATTCCGTGCCCGCAGATGCTTTACAAGGGGTAGCATCATTTTATGCACCGCAAGGCGCACAAAGTTAAAAAAACGACAGGTCGAAGCCTGTCGTTTTTTGCGAAAGATCGAGCGATCTTTTGAATAAATCACTTTTACAACTTCATCAGAAAATGCATCAAGATGCTTGTCGTACATCATTTCAACAACAGTTTCCCATGAAGGACTTGGCGGTATTTCTACCACGGGTTTCTTCTAAAACAGTTTTGTTAAGAAGTTCATTTCGTGCTCTCCTTTGCGGTATTGATGGATGCAATCAAGATGCGGTGGATCGTTCCGCATTGATTATAGAGATCAACAGTTGTTTCTCTGTTCAGAATGTCGGATTTGACAAACAGCTCCAACCAGTATTCAGTTTCGTAACACTCTTTTAAGGCAATTTGCAATTTGGCAATAAAGTCAGGCTTTCCGTGTGCATAATTTGCCTCATGGATATTTGCACCAATTGAGGTGGCAGAACGCTCCAATTGATTGACAAGAGAATAATGG
>JAZUNS010000156.1:0-31568 GCA_045604285.1 Eubacteriales bacterium | reverse complement strand
TCCCGACTTTTCAACTTTGTTATAATTGATTTTTTATGTTTTTCGTGTTCTGCGCCTTTGTCAGCACTCTGAAGAAGGAGGAGTTTGCCTCCTTCTTGGATTTTAATGCAATAAATCGTTTACCTTTTTCTTCAGCAAGGCGGACGATATGGAAGAGTGCTTACCGCTTTCCAGGTCCTCAATCAAAGAATTAACCGTATCCAGGTTTTTGTATTTGTCCTCAATAAACGTATAAGCGTTAAGCTTTTTGCGCCGTTCTGCAAGTCTAAACTCTAAGGGGCGTATGGTTGCTTCAAGCTTAGCTTTTTCTACCTTTGCCTCGTCAATTTTGGTTTTGCTGTCCTCAATAAGCTGTTCTTTCATTTTTTCTCTGTTCTTTTTTATGTACAGCTCTTCCTCTTCGGTTCTTTGACAGGCATTTTTTCTAAGGATTTTGTATATTATTCCCAGTGTAACGATTATACCTATACCTGCCAGATAAAGAATCCAGCCGTCAAGGGTTATAAACAAAAACCACCAGCTTTTTAATAAAAAGATTACTATTGCAAGTACGATAATAATAAGTATAACGTATCCCATCAGTCATTACCTCCGTCCGTATCTTTGTTATCATCGGAAGTACTATCCGGTAAATCCCCGTGGAAGGATACCGCAATAAATCCGGTAATTATAAGCAACAGCAACACGTTAATTATCCAACCGATTGCGGCATAGGTATCATCGGGCCAATAAAGCTCACCGTTAGTAAGCTTTATAATCAAAACAAATGCAACGCATATACCTATAACCGCCGCCCAAAATACACCGGTAAAAACAGAATCTATCCGTTGCTTTGCGGCAAGATGCTCTGCGTCAATTTTCTTTTCGTATTCGTTAAGCTCGTCGCAGCAGACCTCGGGGTCTTCCAAAATATCGTTGCAATCTTCAATGGTATCTTCAAGCTCTTCAATTCTTGCCTTCTTTTCGGCAATTTCTTTTTCAAAAGCATCAATGGTTTCAAGCTCTTTCCTTATTGCGTAAAGGGCGTTAAGCTCGTTAAAGTTTCTTTCGTCTTTCATTATAATCCTCCGCAAGTACGTTGCTGTTTTAAGTATAAATATTTTGTTATTTTTTGTCAATATGTAATCAGCAATTACATTTAAGTGCGGGTATAAGTTTCACAAAATATCCGGCGGTAATCTCGGGCGATGTTTTCATATCCTCTTTTATCCACCAGGTCACCGTTTCGGCAAAGCTGCCCACAAGGTGGTTAAGCAAAAAGTCCTTTGGCACATCCGTATCAAAGCAGGATATATGCTTTTCAAAGGTTACAAGCAGGTGCTGTTTAAAATAACGCATAAACAGCTCGCCGCTGTCAGAAAGTAATATCCCCGCCAGCTTTTCCTTTTCGTCCCGTATGTGCCATAGAGTATGCGAAAGCTTTGCTTCCAAATCATAATCCTTGCCTACCCACGGGCAGGGGTCGTTTTCAAAAATATGGTTAAACAGCTCCTCACACATGGCGTCAAGCAAAAGGTCTTTTGTTTCAAAATGAGCGTAAAAGGTGCTTCTGCCTACGTCTGCCAGGTCAATTATTTCCTGCACGGTAATGTGGTCATATCGCTTTTTCTCAAGCAGGTGCCTAAAGGCATTAAAAATGGCCTTCCTGGTTTTTTGCTGTCGTCTGTCCATAAATTACCTCCAAACAAAAAGTTGCTTTTGTTCATTATCTTACTTACGCAGTGCTTTGGTTGTTGAATTGTCTGTCGTTCCATGTATAATATATATCAAACAAAGTGTTTTGTAGCGAATTTATTATACGCTAACAATCATCCTTTGTCAATCTTTGTTTGGAGAGTCAAATTTATGCTTAAAAAATTTGTAAAGCTTTTGTCCAGCGTTCCGGCTGTAATAGTAAGCGGTGTATTTTTGCTTATGGGGCTGTTGCCCCACGTAACCGAGCATTTCGAAAAAGACTTTGGCTTTTTAAGCTTTTTGCCTATAGACCCCCTTTGGGTAACGGTTATAATATCGGGCATTCCTCTGGTGTATACAGCTTTCAGAAAGCTGCTTTGCAATAAGGGTATCAGCAGGATATCCTCCGCCATGCTTATATCCGTGGCAATGGTTGCGGCTATTATAATAGGCGATATTTTTGCCGCAGGCGAGGTGGCATTCATAATGGCTATCGGTGAAATACTTGAGGATAAAACCACGGGCAGGGCAAAAAAGGGCTTGCAAAAGCTTATAAGTCTTGCACCCACTACGGGCAGACGCCTGCGTGATGGTAGGGAAGAGGTCGTCGCCGCCAAGGATATTGCGGTTGGCGATATTCTTCGCATTCTCCCCGGTGAGACCGTCCCCGCCGACGGTGAGATAATCAGCGGCGAAACCAGCATAGACCAATCGGTAATGACGGGCGAATCCTTACCCGTTGACAAAGCCCCCGGCGACAGCGTGTTTTCCGGTACGGTAAACCGATTTGGCGCAATAGATATAAGAGCAACCAAGGTGGGCGAGGACTCCTCCTTACAAAAGCTTATAAAAATGGTAAAGGATGCCGAGGAGAAAAAAGCCCCCATGCAACGCATAGCGGATAAATGGGCAAGCTTGCTTGTACCGGTGGCGCCTTTGATAGCCGTGGTTGCGGGCTTGGTATCCAAGGACGTGGAAATAGCCGTTACGGTGCTGGTTGTATTTTGCCCCTGTGCGTTGGTGCTTGCCACGCCTACGGCAATAATGGCGGCAATAGGTCAGGCAACCAAGCAGGGCATAATTATAAAGTCAGGCGAGGCACTGGAAAAAATGGGCAACGTAAACGTGGTTGCCTTTGATAAAACGGGCACCCTTACCTACGGCAGCCTCGCCGTATCTGATGTTGCAGCGTTCGGTATTGATAAAGCAGAGCTTATCCGCCTTGCCGCAACGGCAGAACGCAAAAGCGAGCATCCCTTGGGCAAGGCTATAGTAAGCTTTGCCGAAGATAACAAAATTGCCCTTTCCGACCCGTCCGATTTTCGTATGGAGGCAGGCAAGGGCGTGTGCGCCAAAGTAGACGGCAAAGAGCTTTACTGCGGTAACGAAAAGTTTATATCCCATAACGCAGGCACCGTTGACGGCAATACAAGCGCCGTTATGGAAAGCTTTACCCGTGACGGCAAGGCAGCGGTTATAGTTGCGGAAAAAGGCCGTGTTCTTGGGGTAATAGCCCTTTCCGATACTCTTAAGGAGAACTCCGCCTCCACCGTGGCAGAGCTTTTGGGGCTTGATGTAAAGACCCTTTTGCTCACCGGCGACAACAGCCGCACCGCCGATTATTTTGCAAATCGCCTTGGCATTGACAGAGTTAAAGCCGAGCTTTTGCCCCAAAATAAGGTAGAGGCTGTTGAAGAACTCCGCTCCCAAGGTGAAACCGTGTGTATGGTAGGCGACGGCGTAAATGACGCACCTGCATTAAAGGCAGCCGACGTAGGTGTTGCCATGGGTACCATGGGTAGCGATATAGCTCTTGAAGCATCTGACATAGCCATCATGTGTGATGACGTTTCCAAGCTTAGCTACCTTAAGCGGTTGGCAAAAGAAACCGTAAAAACCATAAAAATAAGCATTACCCTGTCGCTGCTTATCAATCTTGCGGCAATAATACTTTCGTTTTTCAAGCTGCTTACTCCCACTACGGGCGCCCTCGTTCACAACGCAGGCTCGCTTTTGGTCATCCTTTTTGCCGCCCTGCTGTATGACAGAAAGTTTTAAAAAAACACCGTGGCGGTATAGACAAAATAAAGTTTTTATATTATAATAAGTATAATACTTAATGAAAGATGGTAAATGCATTGAGTTTAAAAAATCGTTGGCTTGAAGAGCTGAAAAAATTAAGATGGCAAAACTTTTTGTTTTTGCTTGTTGCGGGTTGCATCAACGCGTTTGGCGTAACCGTTTTTTTGGCTCCCGTTAAGCTGTATGACAGCGGCATATCCGGCACGGCAATCTTGCTTTCACAAATAACGCCTGAGTATATGACGCTTTCCGTATTCCTGCTTATACTTAATATACCGCTGTTTTTGTTCGGTTTAAAAAAGCAGGGACCGGCGTTTACCTTATATTCTCTTTTCACGGTTGTAGTTTACTCTGTGGGCTCTTGGCTGATAACCGACGTTTTACCAATCGACGTAAGCATAGCCTCCCCCCTTGCAGGTGAGGATTTGTTGTTGTGTGCCCTGTTTGGCGGTATAATATCGGGTGTTGGCAGCGGTCTTACCATAAGATACGGCGGCGCAATTGACGGTATCGAGGTAATGGCGGTTATATTTGCAAAACGGCTTAACGTAACCGTTGGTACCTTCGTTATGGTTTACAACGTTATTCTTTACATAGTTTGCGGCTTTGTTATGGAAAGCTGGATACTTCCTCTGTATTCCATCGTTACCTACGGTGCAGGCTTAAAAACGGTAGACTTTGTAGTTGAAGGCTTTGACCGTTCTAAGGAGGTAATGATAATTACCGACAAGGCAGAGGAAATCAGCACTGCCTTAATTGAAGAGTTTTCCTGCGGTACAACTAAAATATCCGCCCGCGGCGGCTATTCCAATACGGATAAAACCATAGTATATTTCGTAGTTAACCGTTTTCAAATCTCCCGCATGAAAAATATTGTTCACTCTATAGACCCCAAGGCGTTCGTTACCATAAGTGACGTGGCTGACGTATTTAAAAGCAATTGAATTTTACGCAAAAAACGGTGTAGGCAACGCCTAACACGCTTTGCTTATACAAAAGCCACCGTTTTAGGTGGCTTTTGCGGTATTTATCCCATATTATGTATCGGAGGTGCAGTTAATGGAAGCTTTGTTTAAATCCGTTATAGAATTTGAAAAGGAGCTTAACGTACTTACCATAGCCTTACGAATATTGCTGGCGGTAGTTTTCGGCGGCATTATAGGATTTGAGCGTGACAGACACGGAAGCCAGGCGGGTATGCGTACCCATATTTTGGTTTGTCTCGGCGGCACGCTTACGTCCTTGGCAGGCGTGTACAGTACCGTGGTTTTGGGCTATGACGGCGACCCGTTCCGTATAGCCGCCCAGGTTGTATCGGGCATAGGCTTTTTGGGTGCGGGCATGATAGTTGTAAAAAGCGAGAAAATGATAACGGGCTTGACCACCGCCGCCATAATGTGGGCCACGGCAATTATAGGCGTGGCACTGGGCATAGGCTTCTACAGCGGAAGCTTTATTGCAATGCTTGCCTGCGTGTTTACGGCGGCATTTCTTACCCGTATCGAGCGCAAAAGAAAAAAGTCCACTCACATATATATGGAGGTGGATGACTTAAAGCAGCTTGAAAATATAACTGATGAGGCAAAGCACCGTTTGCCCGAGGATGCCTTTGTGGAGATAATCTCTCCCAAAAGCGGCACCCCGGGATATATGGGCGTTAATATTATAACCTCTGCGCCCGAGGATGTGGATACCTTTAGAGCGTCTATGAAAAAGCTTGCCGGCGTTCACTTTATAATAATAGAATAACTTGCAAAATTAAAGGGCTTCCGTTGTGGAAAGCGCAACGGGGGCCTTTAACATGAAAATTTTTATCCAAACAGGAAAAACAGAAAATACAAAATCATATACAAAATCCCTAAGGCGCAGATAACGACCAGCATAGGCACAAACATCAGCTTCATAGCGCCGAAAAACGTCCCTGCCTGGGCTTTAAAGCTGCCTCTCGGCTTAGTGTCCTGCTCAGCAAGCGACGGCTTAGACCGGAAATTTGACAAGTCAGCTATACTGCTGCCATCGTCATAGTATACGACCTTCTCTTTCTTTTTCTTTTTTGCCATTGCAAATTACTTCCCTTCAAGTAGGTGGCACGCCGCAAAGTGACCGGGTTGATACTCTTTATATTCCGGAGGAACTTCAGAGCAAATCGGTTTAGCGTAAGGGCAACGGGTATGGAAACGACAGCCCTTGGGCGGATTTGCAGGGGAGGGGATATCTCCCTTAAGTACCATGCGGTTCATCTTTACGTCGGGATCGGGATAGGGGATGGCAGAGAATAATGCGTGGGTATACGGGTGAAGGGGAGAAGAGAAAATGTCATCCTTATTGCCGTATTCCACAATACTGCCCAGATACATAACGCCTATCTTATCCGAAATAAACTTAACAACCGAAAGGTCGTGGGATATAAACAGATAAGTAAGGTTCATATCCTTTTGCAGCTTTTTAAGCAGATTGATTATCTGCGCCTGTATGGACACGTCCAAAGCCGAAACCGGCTCGTCACATACAACAAGCTTAGGGTTAACGGATAATGCACGGGCGATACAAATGCGCTGGCGCTGACCGCCGGAAAATTCATGGGGATATCTTTCGTAATAATAATCTCTAAGACCGCACTTTTCCATCAGATCCAGCACGTAGTCCTTAACCTGGTCCTTGGGAACGATTTTGTGTACCTCTACAGGCTCAGAAAGTATGCCGCCTACGGTGCTTCTGGGGGGCAAAGAGGAGTAGGGGTCTTGGAAGATTATTTGCATCTGCTTGCGTATCTCACGCATTTCAGAAGGCTTGCAATCGGTAATGTCCTTGCCGTCAAAAATTATGCGGCCGCCCGTGGGCTGGTGAAGCTTTAATATGGTTCTGCCCATGGTGGTTTTGCCGCAGCCGGACTCGCCAACAATGCCCAAGGTTTCGCCACGTTTAAGCTTAAACGAAACGTTATCAACCGCTGTAAGCTCTGATATTACCTTGCCGGTTATGGTCTTTTTCAAGGGGAAGCTTTTTCTTAAATTCTGCACTTCCAATATAATATCGGAATCATAATTGTCAATTACTTTATCAGCCATTGTTTTCAGCCTCCTCCCCGTAAAGGTGGCAAGCCACAAAGTGGGTGGGACTTACCTGAATCATTCCGGGATAATCACCGGAGCATTTTGCGGTGCATTTGTCGCATCTTTCCTTAAAATAGCAGTGGTCGGGCATATTGATGGGGTTGGGAACGTTGCCCGGTATGTTAAACAGTGTCTCACTGTCAGAGTCAAGGGTAGGCTTGGATTTTTGCAGCCCTATGGTATAAGGATGCATGGGATTATGGAAAATCTCTTTAACTGTGCCTTTCTCAATAACTCTGCCTGCATACATAACGATAACGTAGTCTGCCATCTCGGCAATTATGCCCAGGTCGTGGGTTATTAAAAGGATAGAGCCGTCAATCTTTTCCTTAAGGTCTCTAAGCAGGTCAAGTATCTGTGCCTGTATGGTAACGTCAAGGGCGGTGGTAGGCTCGTCCGCAATAATAAGGCGGGGATTGCTTGCCAGTGCCATTGCTATCATAACACGCTGACGCATACCGCCGGAAAGCTCGTGGGGGAACGCGTTATAAACACGCTCAGGCATCGCTATACCCACAAGGTTAAGCATCTCAATGGATTTAGCCTTGGCTTCTTCCTTGGTAACCTCAGGCGTATGTATAAAGCTTACCTCGTCCAACTGCTGACCTATGGTGAACACGGGGTTAAGAGAGGTCATGGGCTCCTGGAAAATCATTGCAATCTGCTTACCGCGTATACGGTGTATCTCGTGAATGGGCATTTTTGCAATGTCATAAACCTTTTTTGTGTTTTCCTTACCCTCCAGGGCAGAAAATCTGATAGCGCCGGAATATATCTGACCCTGAGGGCCCTGAATAAGGCGCATAACCGACATGCTGGTTACGGATTTACCGCAGCCGGATTCACCAACCACGCCAACGGTGGCGTTCTTGGGAACGTCAAAAGAAACACCGTTAACCGCCTTTACAACACCCTGCTCCGTAAAAAAGTAGGTGTGCAACTGATCTATTTCCAAAATGTTGTTGTCATCACGCATTTCGGTAATAAATTCGCTCTCCGGTGCGTTGCGATGCTTGTAGTTTTCAAGTCGCTTTATTTCCTTGGCGTTCGCCTTGGCAATCGCCCTTACCTCTTTACCCGTAAGGTACCCCTTGGGTTTGGAGCTTTGTGTAGAATTGTTTTTGTTTTCGTTCATAGCTTATCTCCTTGCCTTGGGGTCAAGGGCGTCGCGCAGACCGTCACCTACAAAGTTAAAGCCCAAAACGGCAATAACTATGCAGATACCTGCGGGAACCCATACGTTCAAGTGATTTTGCAGGATATTCATATCCGTAGAAATAATGTTTATCATGGTACCCCAAGCCGCATAAGGCGCCTGAACGCCAAGCCCAAGGTAAGAAAGTGTTGCTTCGTAAAGTATCATACTACCCAAGCTTAAGCTCATCTGCACTATAAGCTGAGGCATTACATTGGGAACCAAATGCTTAAAGATTTTACGGGCAGTTGAATATCCCATCGCTTCTGCAGCAACCATATATTCCTGCTCTCTTAGGGAAAGTATCTGGCCCCTTACAAGTCTTGCCGTACCGGGCCAAGAGAAGAGGGTAAGATAGATCATAAGCAGGTAAATTATGTACTTTTTATCAATGTCGGAAGCGGAAAGTATTGTGCTTATTATAAGCAAAATAGGTATACCGGGCAGACATATAAGAATATCGCATATTCTCATTATAAGGTTGTCTATCCAGCCGCCAAAGTAGCCCGCAATACCGCCCAGCACGGTGCCAAGTATGGTAATTACGAAAACCGCAATAAAGCTTACGGTAAGTGAAATTCTACCACCGTACATAAGGCGAACAAAAATGTCGTAGCCTTGGTTATCCGTGCCCAAAAGATGCTCCTCGGAAGGGGGGGCAAGGAAGTTGTCGTCCTTAACGGTTTCAATGGTCTGTCTTACGGTATATTCCACGCCGTTAACCGTGTAGGTAGTTTCAGCAATGGCGTAGTCGGTCTTACCGCTTTTATCAAGCTCTATCTCGCCCCACTTGTCGTAAAAAACAGGACCGAGAAAGCTGAAAAGGAACAAACCGATAACCATGGCAAGGCCTATTATGCTCAGCCTGGAACGGAAAAATCTGCGTACAACCATGCGGGTGGGGGACATAAGGCGTAAATTTTTATCCAACGGAGCTTCAGTATCAACGGCTTCTGCTTGGATATTTTTATTGTTTTCGTCCATTATTTACGCCTCCTCACTCTAATTTAACTCTCGGGTCAACAACGGCATACATAAGGTCAGCCAGCAAAACGCCTATAACGCTAAGTAATGCCAAAAACATATTGTAGCCCATAATAAAGGGAATATCGCCACGGTTCATGGCGTCCAACGCTACGTTACCTATACCGGGCAGGTCAAAGACCTGCTCGGTAATAATAGCGCCGGAGAAAAGGGAGGGCAACAGCCCTGCAAGAGAGGTAACCAAGGGGATAAGAGTGTTGCGGAAAGCGTGCTTGTTTATAACCTTGCTTTCTTTAAGCCCCTTTGCCCTTGCCGTTCTGATGTAATCAGAGTTCATAACCTCAAGCATATTGGTTCTTGTCATTCTCATTCTTGCACCGATACTAAGTATAACGATGGTAAGAATGGGTATAAAGGCGTGGGATACGTACTGACCAAGCATTCCCAAAGAGGAATAGTCGGACGTAGCATCCACCAAGCCCGATGCGGGGAACCATCCAAGCTTAAGAGCAAAGAAGTTTTTCAAAACCTGACCGAAGAAGAAGGAGGGCAGGGATATACCGATCATAACGAGCACGGTAACAACGTAGTCTCTAAGCTTGTATTGATGGGTGGCGGCGGTTATGCCCAAGGGAATTGCTATCATAAATTCAAAAACCGTTGCGATAAGAGCAATGATGAACGAAACGCCCATATGCTCAACTATAACGTCTGCCACGGGGATAGCGTGTACAAAGCTTGTACCCAGGTCAAACCGTGCAAGGGCGCCAAGCCAATTGAAATACCCCTTAAGTATACCCTTAAAGCTGTTATCGCCCAAGCCGTACATTTCGTACAAGGCATCAACCGTTTCCTGGCTTACGGTAGCACCGCCCTGGTTAATTGCGTTTATCTTGTCCTGTATAAAGTCTACCGGCATAAGCCTGATAAGAAAATATATTATCATGGATACGCCAAGCAGTATCAGCAGGGCAAGCCCTAATCTTTTAAGAATATATTTTAACATAAATACACTCCGAATTATGCGGCAAATTCAAGTTCCCAAATACGGTCAAGAGGAGAAGAATAGGGGTTGATCTGATCGGGAAGACTGTCAGAGCTTATAACCTTGGAATTGTAAGCGTAAAGAACGTCACGCTGATATACGGGCAATTCAACTGCAAGGTCAAGTATAAGGCCCATAGCTTTCTTGTAAAGCTCACTTCTTTCGTTCTGGTCGTTGGTGGAACGTGCGTCTTCAATAAGAAGGCTAAGGTCGTCAAGAAGCTTAAGCTCTTCAGCGGTACCGCTGTTCTTAAGATAGTTGTAGCCCCATGCCATGGTGCTGGTTGCGGTAGAGTTCTTATGGTAAACCTGGTAAAGGTCGGGGTCAAGAGCAGAGGACCAAGCAGCCGCCCAAACCTGAAGTGAGCCGGTGTTGATCTTGGTAAGAGCCTGAATATCACAAACTACTTCAATATCCCAGCCAAGGCTTTCAAGAAGCGTTTCGGCATCTCTGAATACCTTGTAGGTGGGGTGATCCTGAAGGTTAGAGCCTGCAATGGTAAAGGTAACCTTAAGCTTGCTGTCGCCTGCACTTACGCCTGCCTGTTGCATGTAGTTGAGGATGTTAGCCTTGGCAACCTCTTCATTCCAGGTGCCTATCTGAGGATAATCCTTACCGTTGTCGTCAGCATCGTTGCCGTCGGGGTAAGCCCAGCTTACCTTGGACATAGGCCAGTAGATCTGGTCTGCAGTACCTGCACGGTAGTAGTCAAGGGCAAGAGAGGTGTTCATAGCACACATAATGGCTTTACGAAGGTTTATATCGTTGATCTTTGCAGAGTTAACGCCGATATAACCGTAACCCAATTGGTCGGTGGTTATGGTAACAACGCCGGAGGATGCAAGGTTTGTAAGCTTATCAAAGTTGTTGGTGGTAAGGGAGGGGGAGATGTAATGAACCTTACCGGTTTCCAAAGCGGAGATTGCGTTGTTAGAGCTTACTATCTGATAACGGATCTTTTCGATTTTTGCGTTATCGATGCCTTCGCCAAGGGTGTTAAAGTTGTTGTTTGCCTTAAAGTAAACAACGTTGTTAGCGTAGAAATCGCTTTGACCGGGGTTATCTTTGTTGTTGCTGTCGGTAGCCTTGTAGGAGCCTGCGCCCATGGGGATCTTAATGTTTCTGTCAGACTGTATAATTTCGGTCATGAATTCGTAGCTTGCGTATTCAACACCGAACTTGTTGTTGGCAATATCAACGCCAACCTTGCTGCCCTCGCCGTAATAGTGCTGAGGAGCAATGGTAATTGCAAAGTTCCAAATAGCCTTGGGGTCAACGCCTTCGATGGTTATCTGAAGCACGTCATGCTCAGCGGCGTTGGTAACCGTACCGTCATTGTTGTGGCCGGATGCAACGGTGTATTCGGTGCCGTTAACGGTTATCTTGCTGCCTGCCTTATCGGTGTGACCAAGGGAAACGATACCTTCAATGTGGTCTATAAGAAGCTGACCGTCGGTTGCGTTTTCCTTAAGGATAACTTCCTTTGCCTTAGCGGTATATTCGTTCATAAGGGTGGTAGAGGTAGCCCAGTAAAGCAATATTTCATCAAGTGCAGACTGAATTTTGCTGGTGTAAACGTATTCAATTGCCTGTTCTTTATTGGAAACGTTGGAATAATTCTTGGTAAGCTTTTCAAACTTGGTCTTATCGTCCTTACCATCGGGGCCTTTTGCGTATTCAACGCTTACAAAGCCTTCGGAATACATAAAGCAGAAGATTTCGTCCTTAAACTCGGGATAATTGGAGTAAGGAGCGTCAACGTAGGATTCCTGAGCGTTGAGATAGTCGGATTCAAGTTCTTCCTTAAACAGCTCAAGTGCGCGCTCATAGTCGGCAAGCAGGTTTTTGCTGGTTACGGAATCAGCATCGTTGGAGATAGCGGATTTATAACCGGAGCTTACAGACCAGGAGTTAATGGTATCAACCATTTCTTTGTAGCTTACTTCGCTGGTGGGGGAGTTCTTACGCTTGGAAACGTAAAGGTTGATAAGCTCGTAAAGTCTTGCTTCTGCCCTGCTGGAAGCCTGGGAAGAAATAAGGTCGTCGCTATTGCTGCTGGAAGAGCTTACGGTCTGGGTTCTGTACTCGGTAAGACCTTCGATCTTGGTGGAGTAAAGAGTGTTGGAGCCGGTATAAACGGGGTCCAAATATACGTAGTAGTTGAAAAGCACGTCCTCCATGGTCAGGGGGTGACCGTCGGAAAAGAGTATGCCGTTCTTCAAAACGAAGGTGTAGGTAACGGTGCCGTCATCGTTGGTAACGATGTCATAGTCCTTAACAACCACAGCTTCGTCTTCGCCGTAAGCAACCTTAACCTGGTTGTTTTCGTACTTAGAGCCGAGCATGCCTATCTGGGTCATTGCAACGATAGTGCCGTCGGGCGCAGAGGTATAGAAGAAGGGGTTAAACAGACCGTCAAGCTGTTCGGTCATAATAACCAAGGCATCGGGTGCAACGTTATTGCCGCCGCCTTCGCCTTCGCCACCGCAAGCAGCAAAGCTGATGCACATAGCAAAGCACAGTATCATGGATAAAATTCTTTTCATGTGTTTCTCCTTTTTATATGTTTCTTTTATTGTTCAGCAAAAATAAGGTTAACAGCGGTGCCGTTAAGGCTGATTTCCAATGCATCGGATGTTCCGCCTGCTACTTCGCAGGAGATGCCGGAATAATCCATATCAACCGTGCCGGAGCCGCAAACCAGATCTATAACGTAATCGTCGGTAAGGAAGTATACGTCGGGTGCAATAAGAAGCTTGCTGTTTTCAAAAGCAACGCCCTCAGCCTTTGTGCCTTCGGATACGGTGCCTGCAAATAAACCGTAGCAGGTGCCTGCCATTCTTGCGCCCTTGCTTATGGTCATTTCCGCATTTTTAAAGGTTAAATCTTTAATAACCGCATTACTGTCAAGACGGCCAAACAACCCAAAGCTTGTCTTTTCGTTGGCGGTATAGTCGATTTTAACGTTGCTTATGCTGTGACCGTTTCCGTTAATTGTACCGTTAAATATACCGCTTGCCAAAGCACTGGGCCATATTTCATCGGTAAAATCCAAATCATCGTAAAGGGTGTAGTTGCCGTTGGCTTTATAATTTTCGGTAAACTGTTCGGCGTTGTAAATGCGGTATTCTTCGCCTTCGGTCCAGTCAAGGTATACAGCCATCACGGGGTTGCCCGTAACGGTTACCTTTTCCTCGTCAATGGCAGCACTGTGAGAAAAGCTGTCGCCGGTAATAGCGTTGTTGCCTTCCTTATCGGTATAAGCCGCTTTATAGGAATAACCGGGCTTGCTTGGGAAAATACCCATATTTATTGTAACACCCTGCTCTTCCCAGTAGGGAAGCTTAATATCCGTACCGCCGATAGGGTCAAAGGTGTAGGTGTACAAGGGGGCGTCACCGCCTACGTCGTAGAATTCCACTTTAAACTCGGGAACCCAAGCGGCGTAAAGAGTAAGCACGGGCTCTGCTGAGGAATAGGTCTTGCCCGGGTCTACCTTTAAAACGTCGGGTGCATAGGCAGAGGAACCGAAGTTTTCCGTATCAAAGTTCCATTCGTTTGAGTACGTGTAATAAACGTTGCCGTCAGCGTCCGTGTTTTCGGTTCTTTCAGCATACCAACCCGCAAGGTAGTAGCCGCTTCTGCCGGCTTTAAAGGTGTTTTCTCTGCCTCTGGTTTCGTTATCGGGAGAAATAATAGGTATTTCCACCATCCCATCGGAATTCTTATTAAGCTTGCTTATGTCAAAAGAATCCGCAATAACCGAGGTGTTAGGTCCAAAAAGCCCCCCGTTAGCGTCAAATTTGACGCTAACCGTATAGCCCTTTTCATCGTTGGTGTCGTAAGGAGTGTCACCCGAGCTGCAAGCAGCGCAGGTTAATAATGCCGCAGGCAACAACAGGGTTGCCAAAATCCTTTTTAAGCTAAATCTCATCATTATCACATCCTTTAACGCTTATTCTTCTACGGTATCGGTGTCTGCCGTGCCGTTTTCCTTCTTTTTGCCTTTAAGGCTGTTAAGAACGATAACCGCTATGGCAGCCACTGCCAGAATACCAAGGGTAATAAACAATGCGGGTTTAGAGAAGTTTCCTGCCCCGCCTGCATTTTCGCTGCTGTCCGAGCTTTCGCTGTCCTCAGACACCTCGCCGCTCTCGTCAGAGGGGGTAAGGGCGGTTATTCTCTGTTCTGCAGAAACAAGTGCGGGATAATTGGTAACAAGCGCCTGCTGTTCGGTGGTAGCTATCTTGTTATAGGCTGCTCTTGCCGCTTCAACCAGGGCTTTGTCATCGTATCTGACCTGCTCGGGCAGATTGTTAATTGCGGCAATCGCTTCAAGCGTTACGGCGTCGGCGGCAGATGCGCCTTCCATAACCGTATTGAAGTATTGACCGTAAACGTAGGAATCGTAATATAAGCCGTTAACGGGCTTAATCATAATAAGCTTATCCTCAACCCTACCAACGTAGTCAACAAAGTTTGCACCGTAAAATACGTTGGAGTACAATCCGTCGGTGGAATTCCACATATAGAAGGGGATAAGACCGGTACCGAAAATCTCTACCTCGTTACCTTCGTAGTCAAAATAGGTGCCAAAGCTGCCCGTACCGGGGAGATTCTCGAAGGATTCGTAATACTTGGGGTCAAACTCTTCTTCAAGGATAGGCGCCTCATAGCTTGTAAACACAACGGTTCTAAGGTTTTCGCAATCGAAGAACGCCTTGTGGCCTATAGCTTTGAGAGAAGAGGGGAGATATACGGTCTTAACGTCGGCAGCGGCAAATGCCATAGCCGTAATTCTTACGGTACCTTCTGCAACCCTTGCCGTATCCTTATCAAGGGCAGTATAGGTGCAAAGCTCCATACCGTTTGCCGTTACGTAGTACAAAGAGCCGTCAATAACCTTTACGGTTTCGCTGATATCAAAGGTGTAAAGGGTAGCCTCATAGTCCACGCCGTTAAAGGTTTCTTTATTTGTAATGCTGAAAGGCTTAACGATACACATTGCAAAGGGGTTATCGCCAACGCTGGTAAGCTTGGTGCCGAGGATAACCTCAAACTCGGTGGCGGTTTCTTTCATAAATGCCATTGTGCCAACGGTTTCAGCACCGCTGATATCTGCCTTGGTAAGCGCACTGTAGGCAAATGCGTAATCGCCAATATTAACTGCAGATTTCAAGCCGATGACATCGGTAAGCACTTCACAGTAGGAGAATGCGCCCTCGCCGATATCAACGCCGTTTTCGTTAAGCTCAACACTTGCAAGCTTATCGCAGTAAACAAATGCATATTCACCAACGGTAGCAGCAGAGGAAAGCTTAACGCTTTGAAGTGCGGTTTCGGTAAATGCAGAGTTACCTATTTCGGTAATTGCGGAAAGGTCAATGCTTTCCAAGGATATACAGCCTGCAAATGCAAACTCGGGTATTACGGTGATGTTCTTGTTCAAAACAACGCTCTTAAGCTCTCTGCAGTAGGAGAAGGCGTTGGTGCCGATGCTTGCTGCAGAAGAAAGATCAACCGTTTCAAGCATGGGGCCGTGATAGGTGTAAATGTAGTAGCCGTCCTTGCTAATTGCATTTACGGTCATGCTTTCGTCATAGCAAACGTAGTAAACGTCGCCGGAGAAGGCATAATCACCTATTTCGGTGGCTTTGGAAAGGTCAATGGATTTCAAAGCGCAATTGTTATAAAATGCCATGTAGCCTATCTTTGCACCGCTGCCCAAGGTAACACTTTCAAGGCTTGCGGCGTTAGTAAAGGCGTTGTCGCCAATAACTACGTTGTCACCGATGGTAACGGATTTAAGCGCCGTGCCGAATACGTAGTAATAAAGTCTGTCTTCGCCTTCGGTATAGTAGTCAACGTCAAAGGCGTAGTCTTTGCTTACGTTAAAGGCATATTTGCCAAGGGTAACGTCATTGCCTACTACAACCTCTTCCAGCAGGAAGCATTCGCTAAACACGCCTTCGGCAACGTTCATACCTGCAGGTACAACCGCCTTGGTAATATCAGTACAAGCAAATGCATACTTACCAACCTGGGTCTTTGCGGTAAAGTCGGGCAGCACGGTAATACCGGTTTCGAAAAATGCGTATTCGCCAATCGTTGTAAGCTTGCCAAGCTCTACCGTAACAAGGGAAGAGTTAGAAGCCATACCGTAGTTGCCGACAGCAGTAACTGAGGGCAAAGAAACGGAAGTGATCTTTTGGTTGTGAGAAAATGCGCCATCGCCTATGGCAGTAACCTTGCTGCCACCAATGTTTGCCTGAGTAAACTCGCCGCTAAAGGTAGGCGCAACCGCAACAAGGGTCTTGCCGTCGGCAGAAAGGATATAATCAGCCTTTTGTACTTTATAGGTGGTATTACCTTCAGATACCTCAAAGCTGTTAATTTTGGTATCTCTAAATGCAAACTCGCCTATATCATTAACGTCGGGACCTATTGTTACGCTTGTCATGGCCTCGCACTCGTAGAACATACCCACAGGCAGAACAGAGGCGTTAACGTAGAAGGATTTAAGGGATTCGCAATCGGTAAAGGCGTAGCTGCCGTATTTAACCTTAGAGGATTTAATGGTTACTTCAGAAAGGTTTTTACAACCTGCAAAGGCGTACTGACCAATGGAAAGCAAGGTTTCGGAGGTGGTAACGCCCTCAAGCTCGATATTTCCCGCAAAGGCGTAATCGGAAATAATGCAAGCGGAAACAAGGTTAAGCTTGCCCTGAAGGTTACAGTTTTCAAAAGCGTTTTGGTTAATTATCTTCAAATTGTTTTCACCGCTAAAGCTAATCTTCTTCAAAGAAGTACAGCCGTAAAATGCACCGTATTCGATAGCTTCAAGGGTGGAGGGAAGAACAACCTCTTCCAAAGCGGTAAGGTTAGCGAAAGCATAGGAGTTTATCTTTTCGATGCCTTCGGGAATAACAACCTTGGTAATGGTAGCGTCACCGATATACCACATCTTAGAGGTTTCGGCATCGTCAAAGGCAAGCTCTTCTTCGGTTTTTAAAACGTACTCGAAGTTAGAGAATGCAAATGAGCCGATCTCTCTTAAAGAGAGGTCCTCGGGTATAACTACGGGACCGCCGTTGCCGTAATAGTGGGTAAGGCTGCCACCTGTGGTTATATAGGGATCTTTTACGTCAATCGTAACGGTTTCGGAATAATACGTGCTCTTGCCGTCTAAAAGAACCTTCATGGTTACAGTGGCATAGCCCTCGGCAACTGCGGTAACAACGCCGCCTTCGTTAACGGTAACGATGCTTTCGTTACCGGATTCAAATACAACCTGTGTTTCTTTGGGGAAGTATGCATCCAGCGTGTAGTTCAAAAGCACGGATTCGGAAGGATAAAGGGAAAGACTGTAATTACCTTCAAAGAATCTTACGTCGCCTGTATCACCAATATCCTTATCATCGGTGTTGACCATGTAGTATGCCTTAATTGTCTCATATCCGTCAAGTCGGAAGATGTCTGCAACCGGCTTATCGTATCTTACAAAGCCTTCGTCGCCCTCTGCCAAAACTGTTACGGTAAACTTAACAGACTTGCCGCTTTCGGTATCTCTTGCAATAACCTGGGTTGTACCGGGCGCTACTGCAACCAGCTTGTTGTTTACAACGCGTGCAACGCTGGTACGCTGAGACTCGAAGGTTAAAAGCTCTGTCCATTCGGTTTCGGGGTAATTAACAGGCTCTAAGGTGAAAATTTCGTTGGGGCTGAGCTTAAGACCGTTTTCAAGCCCTTCAAAGTAAAAGTCGATATGCTCGTCAGGCAAGCCTACTTCATAGGTCGCCAGATTAAGAGCGTAGTCGTAGCAGGTAAGAACAAAGGTCTTGCGGTTTACAAGGGAGGTGTCCTTAAGCTCGTATAAATAATCAGTCAGCTCAAAGGTAACGTAGGTGGTATCGTTGAACTTGGAATATACGGGGGTAAGGTATTGCTCAAAGGAGTTAAGCACCGAGGTCTGGTTGCCTTCCTCATCGGTATCCATTGTAACGTAACCAAACTGTGCCGCCATTGCGTAGTGGTTATCATAGATAGCTGCTTTAGCAAATAAGCGGTTTATCTTTTCGGTGCTGTCATACTCATAGTAAAACTCAACGTCGGTAAGCGTAGGTGCCTCAAAGTCTACTGTCAAGGGGAATTCAAAGGTGTTGTTGGCGTTGGTGGTAAGACCGCCGTCACCGTAATCCATATAGCCTACAAGCTTAACCGTGTACCTGCTGTTGTTTGCAAGGTTGTAGTCTTGGGTGTCAAATTCAATCTCGATATTAGCGGGGTAAATAGAGCCGCCGTCGCCGTAAGACTTTCTTACGTCCTCGTCAACGCACTCAAAAACAACTTCACCGGTGACGTCATCGGTAATGGATATCTCTATCTTTTCCGCACTTCTAAGCAAGCCTGCCCAAACGAAACGCAGGGAGTGAATAGTGCCTTCTTGATTAGAAAGTGCTATATAGTCTCTGTTGGCGGATATTACTATATCCTTGGGATCCTGCATAAAATAGTAGGTACCAAGGTAGCTTACGTAATCGTCATAAACACCGCCTATGGGGCGTGTAGCGTAAGCATCTGCCATGGTTTTGTCTTCAACGTCTATGGCATCGTTAAGCTCGTCTGCGTTGGTTGCGTAGTAGTCAAGGTCAAACATGGGGGCTACGGTCCAATCGCCGTAGAATGCAAGGTAAGGAACGCTAAGGCTTATTTCTGTACCTGCGGTAGCCTTAAGGGTGATAAAGCCCTCAACGTACATACCGTTTTCAAAGGATTCGTCCATGTAAGCCTTATCCTTATCGCTAAGGGTAATAACAACGTGTACCTTTGCGTTCTTGCCCGCTTCTACCGTAAGAACGGTGCCGCTGAGCACGCCGCCTTCGGAAACTGTAACGTCAACCTTTGCACCGTCAAGAATGTAGGATTCTTCAGTAACGGTGGTTTTGCCTGCATTAGTCTTGGTTTCGCTTACGCCCTCGGTCATTACGTAGGCGCCGATATCATAGGAGAGGGAAGAGCTGCCGATGTTGTTTACGGTAAAGTCCATCTCGTAAACGCCCTTCTTTTCGGGGTCGTCGCCCAGCTCAAGCTTAGTCTTATCCATCGCCTCGCCTGCCTCGTCATAGGTGACGATGTAAGCGGGGGTATTAACTGAATTGAAAAGGTTTGCAAGGCCTGCGCCTTGTTTTCTAACCGCATAGGGGTAACCGTTGGTATTTATGGCGATATCAGCGGTGGACATCATCAAGCGGTTAACCATGGCAGAAACCTTTATGTTGTCATCTGCAATTTCGGGGAAGTTTTCAACCACGTATTGGCGAAGAAGTATAACTACGCCCGCCAGGTTGGGGCACGCCATGGAGGTACCGGAAAGTCTGTCATAACCGCCGCCTGTAATCGCAGACAGTATGTCGCCGCCGTGGGCGGTTATTTCGGGCTTAATGCCCAAATCGGGGGTAGGCCCCCAGGAGGAGAAGTCGGACATAAAGGGACCGGAGGTTTGGTCAACGCTGATGTTTAAAATGCCGCTGCCTATGGCTGCCAGCATCTCACCGTCGTTTTGAGAAATGGAACAAACGGCAATGGTAGCGTCGCCAACGTTCATTTTGATATCACCGGAAACGTTGTTGTAAACGATAATACCTGCAGCGCCCTTTTCCTGGGCAACAAACGCTTTCTCTTCAAACGTAGTGTCACCGCGGCGTACAAGGGCTATCTTGCCGTTAACGTCAATGCCCGTATAGTCGGCGCTTCTGCCGATGCCGGGGATGGTAACAAACTCGATTTGAATGGATTTCTTATCACCAAGCAGGGTTTCAAAGAATTTGTTTTCAATGCTTGCGCCGTTGGTGGATTCGTCAAAGTAAATAATGGTATCGCCGTACTTGATATAAGGGGTTTCAACGCCCTTTATAGAAGCAACGGAGATAACGCCCATGTAAGTAGAGGGCGAGCCAACCGTGCTGGTATCGGGGTTGGAGGTAAGACCTAAGTTACCGTTGGATTCGGAACCGAAAGCAGAGCTGTAGCTGTTAGATGCAGCGGCAACAACGCTTATGCCGGCACTGCGGATCTTATCGTAAATACCGTTTACGATTTCCTCGTCGCTTTCACGGCTAAAGCCACAGGCGGTACCTAAGGACATATTTATAACGTCAACGCCCAGAACAACGCAGTCTTCAAGTGCTGCAAGTATCCAAGCGGTGCGTGCGGTATCCATAACGTCAGAAAAAATCTTCATGGAAACAAGCTGTGCATTGGGTGCAACGCCCGTAATGGTATCATCCTTACCAACTATAACGCCGGAAACGTGGGTGCCGTGGTTATTGTGGGTAGAGTAAACGTCAGGGTCGTTATCGGCATAGTCAAAGCCAAAGGGAACCTTTTCGTTGATATAAACGTCGTCAACGGAAAGCCCTTCCACAAGACCCGCGGCGGCAGTATCATTAAGCACGGCAGCAACGTCATCGTAGGTAAGCCCCAGGTGGTCTGATGTGAAATTATCAACAGAGAAGGCAGAGTGGCCGGAATCCAAGCCCGTATCCAAAACCGCAACAACCATGCCGCTGCCGTCATAGCCAACGCCTGCGCTGTTAAAAATACCGGTATCGTAAACGTTAACCGTGTTTTCCACAAGCTTTGTCTCACATACGTTGTAAACCTCGCCTACTATGGCACCTCTGCCTTTGCCGAGGGACTTACAAACGTTTTCAAAGTCACCTGCTTTAATAACTATCTCAAAGCCGGAAAGCAGGGTAGAGTAGCTCTCACCAACGGTGTAGTTAACTCCCAGCTCGTCAAGGGATGCCAAAACCTCTGCCTTTTCGCGGCAGATGTTTTTTTCAATAGCCAAAGCCTCGGCGCTGTTTTTAACAAAACTAAGCAGGCTTACGTCTTTTTCGCTTTTTTCATAAGCGTCAAAAACGTTTTCCGTAGTTAGGGTAATGATTACGGAAATTTCGGCATCGTCGCTTATGCCCTCGTTGAGCTGGTGCATAACGGAGCCGTTGATGTGCTGTGAGAAGTCAACCTTTACGTCATCCAAGGGACGTATAAAGGAGGCACCAAAGCCTGCGGCAACGGCATCCTCCGTCAGGGCAGAGAAACACCCCAACAGTACCGCCACCGTAACGGCAAGCACAACAAAGGTTTGCATAACTTTTAGTAGATTCTTCTTGATCATGGGTAATACGCCTTTCATTGTCTTTTATGTGCAGACATATTTACAGCACATATCACTATATCTTACAATATTTTGGTCTAAAAAGCAAGGCTTTTGTACTAATATTGGAAATTATTTTCCTTAAATAATATGCAATAATAACAAATACCATTTACTTTTTAATTTTGCCGTGCTATAATAAGCTGTAGCTTTGTGTTTTGGAGGCAAAACGATGAGTGATAAAACTAAAAATTATATAATATTAGCACTTAAAATCCTTGTTTCGGTGCTGACGGTTGCGGTAGGCGTTCTTTTTATATGCGCCGTGGTTTCTATTTACGATAACGGCAACGGCAGCTTTTCCCGCGGGGCGGTGTCAGAAGCGTTTGATGCAATATGTATCCCCGTGTATCTGTGGGGTGCTTCCGTTTTGACGGTCGCCGTGGCACATTTTGCTTTGTGTACCGAAGCGTCAAAAAATCAAGCTGGGGTATCGCCTTTTTCCATGGTTGCAAGGAAAAGAAAAAGCGTAAACCTTAATGCAGCAGACAAGCACCATGCAAATTCCGTTATGGCTGTGCGTAATAAAAGGACTGTTTATTATACCGTAATTGCGGTTTTGCTGTTGCTTGGCACGGTGGGCTTTGCGGTATATTCCTTTAACGGCGATAATTTTACAGACGATATAAACGCAACGGTAAAAAAAGCAATGGTGGCGCTTACGGTTTGCCTTTTGCCTGCCTTTGCAGCCGCTGTTGCTTTGTTTGTCCCCGTTAAGAATACCTACGTTGAAGAGAACAAACTTCTTACCGAGATAATTAAAAGCGGTATTGCCAAGGACGGTACAGTGAAAACCGATTTGTTAAGCAATCCAAGACTTTTACTTGTCCTGCGTATAGCTGTCGTGGCTATAGCCGTTGGTTTGATTGCGGCGGGCGTTTTGGGTGACGGTATGGTAAACGTGCTTACCAAGGCAATAAATATTTGCACCGAGTGCATTGGCTTAGGGTGATAACGATGAGCGTATTAAACAAAGTGAGGAATATACTTCCTACAAAAAGAAAAATAATTCAGCTTTATTTTGCCCTGCTGTACAACGCAAATCTTAAGGGTTTTACAAGCGGAAGCATCTACAAGGGTGATACAAAAAACTTTTGTGTTCCGGGACTTAACTGTTATTCCTGCCCGGGTGCCGTGGGTGCCTGCCCATTAGGGTCATTGCAGGGGGCTTTAGGCTCCGGCAAAAGCACGCTGTATTATATGTGCGGCATACTTGTGCTTTTCGGCATACTTTTCGGCAGGCTTATTTGCGGCTATGCCTGCCCATTCGGGTTAGTGCAGGAGCTTGTGTATAAAATAAAAACACCCAAGCTTAAAAAAAGCTTTGTTACACGGATATTGTCTTATCTAAAGTACGTAATACTCGTGGTGTTTGTGTTTATTATTCCCATAATATACGCTCTGCGTGACGTACCTCTGCCTGCCTTTTGTAAATACATATGCCCCGCAGGCACTTTAGAGGGCGGCGTAAGCCTTTTGGCTAACAAAGTCAACGAAAGTTATTTTTCCATGCTTGGCCCCATATTTACGTGGAAATTTGCCTTGCTTGTAAGCTTTATGGTAGGCTGCGTGTTTGTATTCCGCCTGTTTTGCCGTTTCTTCTGCCCCCTTGGCGCTCTGTACGGATTCTTTAATCGCTTTTCTTTGTTCGGCATAAAGCTTAACGAGGATAAATGCATTCACTGTGATAAATGCATCAACCATTGTAAGATGGATATTAAACACGTTGGTGACCACGAGTGTATCGGCTGCGGCGACTGCGTAAGCGTGTGTCCCACAAATGCAATAAGCTGGAAAGGTTCGGTTTTCACCCTGCCCGCCAACGAAATAGGCAATACGCCAGAGCCGAAAAAGAAATCCACAAAAAAGCTTGTTATAAGAATTGCTACCACAGTTGTGGCAATAGGTATTTTAGCGGGGGCTGTAGCCTATTATTGGATGGATGAGCCCACACCTCCCCAGGTTATTACTCCGTCGGAGGATAGCCCCTACAGCGCTGAGCTGAATGTATTTACCTCAGCGGGGTTGACGGGTACAACTGTTGACCCGACAAAAAACGGCAAGGTTACCGTTGTTAATTTCTGGGGTACGTGGTGTACTCCCTGCGTCGCAGAGCTGCCTCATTTTGATAGCGTAGCCTCTGAGTACGGTGACAGCGTAGCGGTAATTGCTGTCCATACCGACGGCTTGTTTGATACAGCCGCAGCCTTTGTAGGTCAGTATTATTCGGATAGCAAAATCATTTTTGCCAAGGATAGCATGGGTGAGGGCTATTACAGCCTTTTAGGCGGCAGAGACGCTTATCCCTATACCGTGATATTTAATGCCAAGGGTGAGATAACCGATAAATTCGTAGGATCCGTCACCCATGAAGCTTTAAAGGCGGCAGTAGATAAGGCGTTGAAATAATATACTTTATGTAATTAAAGCCCTGAGAATCGCTCTCAGGGCTTGCCTATGCTAAAACTTATTTATAACTCCCAGGTCATATTTGAGTATTGCTGCTGCATCAAGGCTGTCAACCTTACCGTCACGGTTAACGTCGCCAAGCTTGGCTTGTTCGTCTTCAAGCTTTATAAGCATAATATTGCTTTTTAAAACCATCGCCGCATCCAGTGTGTTGATCTTGCCGTCATCATTAACGTCGCCCGGTTCCGGAGTTTTAAGGGGTGGGTCCGTTTTTTCGTCTCCCACGGTAATCGATAACGCCGCCGTGCTCATATCGCAATCCACTGCAGTCTCAAAGGACATATCCGCAAACTGGGCGTATATCCATTCAAATTCTGCAACGCCGTCGTAAACAGCCTTAAATTTGACCCTTGCGGTAAAGGTGTTTTTTACACCGTCGTCAAATTCGGCAGTAGCAAAGCTGATGTTAACAACCTGCATATTCGGCTTGGTTTTATCCAATGCTTCAACGCCGCCAAGGTCTTTGCCGTCACCGTAATTGCAGGCATCTATCCATTCCTTGGTTGTCTCTTCAAGCGTTACGCAAGAGTCGCAGGGGCTTTCAAGGACGATATATCTCGTGTCAAAAGCAAATTCAATAGCAAAAGCAGAAGGATACCCGCTTTTTAAAACGTAGTTGTTCCACTTAAAAACAAGCTCAAAGTTTTCGCCCGCTTTAACCGTGGTTGGTGCATAAACCGTAAGCGTGCAAACCTCGCCGCCGGTGGCATAGACGGAAAACACGGCGTTGTCTGCGGCTGTGACGGTAAGAGTGCTGCTTATAAGTAAAACTGCGGCAACCGCCAAGCATAAAATTTTTGTTAAAAAATGGCTCTTCATAATTTACGTCTCCGCTAATAGATTTAGCTAAATATAATGCCCTCGCTTTAAAGCGGGGGCATTAATGTTTGGTAACGATTTACGCCTTGGGAGCGTCGTAGGTAATGGTAATTTCCGTTGCGTCGTTAAAATATACGTAATCGTTGGTGCCTGCGATGCATGCCTTATATTCACCGGCTTCCTTAGAGAAAACGGCTTTGCCTTCGCTGTCAGAAGGAACGGGCAGGAAGCAAGTGCTGTCGTTGCAAAGCTGAACCAAAGCGCCCGCCACGGGGTTGCCCTCGGAATCAACAACGGTAACAGTATAATCTACAAGAGCAGCCTCAACGGTGGTTTCTTCGGAAACGCTGACTTCGGTGCTGCTTTCTTCAACTTCTGCAGAGCTACCGGCAACCTCGGAATTTTCCCGGGAAACAACTGAATCAACAGAGCTGTCATTATCCTCCTGTACTTGGCAAGCGGAAAGTGCGGTTACTGCGCAAAGTGTAAGAGCTATAGCAAAAATACGTTTAATAAGGGACATAACATTTCCTCCTAAAATGAAAAACAGATAGTAATCGTTTAAATATCGGACCTTATTATAACATTATTTTTTACTTATTGCAATAGCAATACAGCAAAAAAGTTCGGGGCAGTAATGCCCCGAACTAAGCTAATAAACTATTCAGCGTAGCAGCACATAAACAACCAAGCGATATCGGGATTAATTGAAGAATCGGGGTTGTTGTTGCGGTCTACGAATATATAGCCGCTACTGGAAATATCCCACCAGCCAACATATTCGCCGCGTTCCTTAATGATGTGCTCCAAATCCTTGGTAAGGGGATAAACGCCGCTCTTTTCGTCTGCACATTCAATGTACTCGGCAAGGCAGGTGCCGTAATCAACCTTTTTAACGAAGTTACCATCATCGTCATAGAAATACCTGGTAACTGCAGAGCGGTCAAGGATAGTCTTAAAGCAAGCCATGTAAGCGGGGTCAACCGTAAGATAAACGTAAACCAAGGGTCCGTCTGCCTTGTTCAAGTGATAAAAGCCATCCTTTTCGTTGAAAACAAGGTTAACGCTTTCTGCGGTTAAATCAAAATCAGTAAGCTTGGTTCCTGCAGGCAAGCTGTACTTGGAAATCTCAACGGTGGCTTCATAGTAATTCCAAGGATAGTCTGCCAGCGTTTTTTTCGCGTCACCGATACGGGTAATAATAAGTGCGCAGTCCTTAACGCCTGCCGCTGCATCTACACCAAGTACAAGCACTGTAGTGCCTGCACCGCCGGTGCTTATGCTGGAGGCACTAATTGACATTTCAAAGGCATTGTCCTTTATCTCGCTAAGGTTGGTACTTTGGATAAAGTGAGGGCCGCCGTAGTAGCCAATAGCTGCGTCTTTGCTGTCGGTGGTAAACTTGTAAGTGCCGGCAACGGTGGGCGCAAAGAGAAAATAATTTCTTTCACCTGCGGTAAGAGGAACGTAGGTTGCACCAACGGTTACGTTGTACGCCTTCTTTTCCTCTCCGGAGGGATAGATATCCGTGGGGGTTCCGCTTAACTCGTTAAGGAAGTTAATGGTTATGGAAGGCTTGCTTGCAGTAAGCTTAAGGCTTGCGTTTGCGCTGGTTTTAAAAGCGGTGCCGGTAAACGCCAACTCAACGGTATACTCTTTTGACTGAAGAACTTTTTTTACAACGCCGTCGCTGTTGGGAACCTGCATTGCTACCTGGGTGCCGTTTTCCATAAATTTAACTACAACGCCGCTTTTGCAGGGGGTCCCGTCGGGTGCAATAAGCTTAACGGAATATTCTGTAGTGCCATCGGGTGCGGGAGGGGTTACGGAACTGTCGTCGGGGACAGAGCTTTCGTCCTCAGTGCTTTCGGGTATTTGTTCAGAGCTTTCGATAATTTCCATAGAGCTTTCATCTTCGCTTTCAGAGCTGTCTGCCACAGACTCAGATTCTTCGGAAACGTCCTCAGAGCTATCTGCAACAGAGCTTTCGCTTTCGGCAGAAGTCTCAGAGCTTTCCTGGCTTGTGCTTTCGTCCTCAGAGGTTTCTTCGGAAGTTGCGCCGGAGGCTTCTTCCGAAATGTTATCGGAAGTTTCTTCAGAGGTTTCGTTGCTTTCAACAGAAATAGTTGAGCTTCCAACGTCGGGGGTAGAGCTGCTTTCAGTATCATCGCCGCCGCAAGCGCTTAGCACGAGGGACAGAGTAAGCAGCAGGGTAATTAAAATGCTAAAATTCTTTTTCATTCGTCTTCTCCCTAATGGTGTATAAAGCTTATTATGCGCCAAGGTATTTGTAGTAATAGCAAACCTTAAGCCAGGAATACTCTACACCCTCAAAGGTGTACTTGTCCATAAGCATTTGAAGTATGCCTGCCAGCTCTTCGTTAACGGGTACGCAGCCGTCCTTTTCGGAACCGTCCTTGATTATCTTGCTTGTAAAGGCTTTAATCGCTTCGGTGAAATCCTCGCCCTTACCGTGATATTTACCTGCAAGAACGTCCTCTACCTTGTAATGCTCCATATTATCGTCATAGCTTTCGCCCCAAAGCTTTTTAAGGTATTCGATGGTAGCGTCATAATCGTTATTGTTTTTGTTGTAGAAGCTGAGTATATAAAGGTCATCCTCGGTTTTGCTAAAGTCAAAGCCGCCAAGCTCTATCATGCCCTTAACCTCAACGGGGTTGCCGTTTTCGTCCTTTATAACGGTACCGTCTTCGTTGTAGGCGTAAACGTTAACTATGGGGCTGCTGAATACAGCGGTAAGGCCGGTGAAGTCAGCGTAAATAAGGCTGCCGTATATCTGTTTGCCGTTTGCGTCAAGGCCAAGGTCGTGGTAATAATAACCGTCATCTTTAAGCACAACGTCAATGCCGCCGCTGATGGTATAGTACATATCTTCGCCGGTTGCGCCGGTGTCATAGGTGAAATACCCGGGGGAAGCAGCACAGAAATGATCATATTTAGGTGCTATGTATTCTACGTCAAAGTAGATATAACCGTTTTGGTACATATCCCAAAAAGCAATGCTAATGTAGTAAGCAACGCCTGCTTCCATATAATAGACCATTGAGCATTCGCCGTCTACGTTAAACATTCTTTCTTCGTTTTCGTAGGTGTAGATAATTTCGCCGTTCTCATCAAATATCCAAGCGTCAACGCCATCTATAGACTCGTTATGAGAGGTTATGCGGTAAGCACCGGATTTTGTGGGTACGAACTTTTTGAACATACCTCTGGGCATGATAACTCTGTCGTAATAGAAAAAGTTTTCTTCCTTGCCGACACCCAAAACTGCCTCAGGAGCAGAGAAGATAGCAAGACCTTGGATGGGGTCAACAAGCTGTTCGCCGTCGGTACCGTAAACTTCAAAGTATTTGCAGGTCTTTAGCCATTCTTCATCCGTACCGTCAAAGCCTGCGTTGCTTGCAACAATTTTAAGGTGCTCAGCAAGATCCTTGTCTACTGTGCAAATGCCATTAAGTGAAGAGTTGGAAGCGTAGCTGAAGTGTTTTACCATATTATCGTAATAGCTTTTACCGTCAACCATTACTTCGCCGTTGTACAGAATATCCCATATAGATTTTTCTTCGTTAAACTGGGTAGTGTACATAAGGTCGCTGAGAAGAAGGGGACCGTCAACGCTGCCTACGTGGTAGTAGCCGTCTTTTTCGTTAAAGAAAATATCAACGTAATCATAGGTTAATCCATCGTCATTAAGTGTAGCTGCGTTTCTGGGGATGTAGGTGGCAACGTCAATGTCCTTGGAATCGATAACACGCATATTCTTTATGTAAACGGTGTCATCGCCCTCATTGTTGTCGCCGTCCTTGGTAAAGCACAGTGCCAGCTCGTAAACGCCGTCCTCTTCTGCAACCCAAGGATAGCAAGCCTTCCAGCCCTCGTCATCCTTAACGCCGGAAATCTGATAAACGTCCTCGTCGTTTACGATAACTACAAGTATATCGCAAAGCGCTTCGGAAGAAATAATATAGTCAAATCCGATAGCCTGCCCCTTCTTTAGCTCTACATCTGCGTAAAGGATGGAATAAGAGCTTTCTATGCCCTTGTTGGAGGCGTAAATGCAATCTTCGCCGTCCTTTTCGGTGGTGATAAAGGGCCAGTAATATTTTGCGTTTTCATCTTCGGTTTCAGGACGGTAGGTAATGTTGACACCGTCTGCAGAGATAGCATTTGCAACTGCGTCAGAGCCTTCAAACTCGAAGGTGGGAAGAATTTCAGTAACCAGATCGTTAATGTTTTCACAAAGGGTCTGTTTGTAATCTTCTCCTGTAAAGTGTTCAAAAGCAGAAACCCAAGGTCTGTTGCTTGTAACGGCGCCTGCTTCAATAAGGCATATAACGCCGTATCGGTCGATAAATACGGAAGTAGGATAGCCTTGAACGCTGAAAGAGTTTGCCCAGGATGCGGGACAATCAGCCATGGGGAAGGCAAAATCCTGTGCGGCTGCAAAGCTTTTAACAGCGGCTGCACCGTCAAGGGGGTCAACTGCAATCACTTCAACCTTGTCACTGTACTGAGTGTATACGTCGTTAATAACGGGGAACTCTGTAATACACCAAGAGCAGGTGGTATACCAAAAGTTAAGCACTACAAGCTCTTTTTCCTTAAGCACGTCGGATAACGTGATAGTTTCACCCTTAGAAGAAGTAACGGTAAAATCACACATGACATCACCAACGCCAAGGACAGAGTCGGAAAGGTTTTTGTCGCTGATAGGTGCAGAGGTAAGAACGATCTCCGTAGAAGCACCCTTAAAGGTGTAATACTCTGCAACGTCGTATCCGTTAGGTACGCCGGAAAGTACAAAAACCATGTCGGCGGAGAGCTCTGCAAGCTTCAAGCTAACCTTGCCGTCCTCGCCGGTTTGACCGAATTGCAAAAGGTCGGTAAGGCTATTATCAGTATATACAAATACATCTATGCCATTCATGGCAATGCCGCCGACAGTTTTAATGCTTACGGTATAAGAGCCGTCCGCATTAACCTCCTCAGAGGAAACAGACTCGGATACTTCTTCAGAGCTGTTTGAGGTACTGTCATTGCTTTCGGTACTGCTTGTTTCTCCTTCGTTGCCGTTACAAGCGGCAAGGGTAGAGATGAGCATTACAAGTGCCAAAAGCATAAATAACGTTCTTTTGAAATTGTTCATCTTGTTTCTCCTGTTTACGTGGTAAAATTGTAAAAAGTTTTTGCCTACAAAACTCCTAATTAATATAATAGCACAGATTTGTATGCATGTCAACAAGCAAATCTGTGCAGATTATACCATATAAGCATTATTTAACGTCTGTAACGGTAAGGGTATCGCCGTCAACCGTAAAACAAACTTCTTTGCCGTCAAAACCAAAGCCGTAAACCCTGCATGGGTCCTCTTGATAAGATGGACGAGGGTCTTCGGATAAAAGCTTTTCCAGCGCTATTGCCTTTTCGGTAGAGAAAAGATTTTTCAAGCCTTCGGGCAGCACAACTTTTAGCTTGCAGCCGAATTTTTCTTCAGCAAATCCGCCCAAAGCGTCGGGGCGAGTGTCGGCAAAGGGCAGGTATGGCTTAATATCATATATCGGCGTTCCGTCCATAAGGTCGGCTCCTGCTATTTTCAAAACCGTGCCGTGGGTGTTGCTTTTTTCAATCCCCAACAGCTTAACGCAGGATAAGCCCAGGGGGTTAGGTCTAAAGGGCGAACGGGTGGCAAATACTCCAATGCGCTTGTTTCCGCCAAGCCTGGGTGGGCGAACGGTAGGTGACCAGGTATCACGCACCGACTCTGAAAACTGCCATATCAGCCATAGGTGAGAAAACCCCTCCAACCCTCTGAAAGCCTCGGGGCGGTTATATTCAGGCAACAAAACAATGGTGCTTTCCAACTCTTCCACCAAACCGCTTTGCCTGGGTATGCCAAACTTTGTGGGGAAGTCCGTGTGTATATGACCGATTACCTTAATAGTGTGTTCCATGGGGATGCCTTCCTGCAAATTAATGTATACAATTATACCATGGCAACGGGGCGGTGTCAATAAGGGCGTTTAAACGTCTTGACAATTTGGCTTAATGGTAGTAGAATTATATGAGAAAATTTCGGAGGTAATCTATGGAATATAACGCACTTAAAACAGAGCAGATTAATGAAAAAAGCTTACATATAGACGAGATGGATACGCTCTCAATGGTAAAGCTTATAAATGAAGAGGATAAAAAAGTAGCTCTTGCGGTAGAAGAAGCGGCAGAGGCTTTGGCAGAAGCAATAGACCGCACGGCAGAGCGCCTTAAAACCGGCGGCAGGCTGTTTTACGTTGGTGCAGGCACCTCTGGCAGACTTGGCGTTTTGGATGCATCCGAGTGTCCGCCTACCTACGGCACCCCCTACGAGATGGTTCAGGGGCTTATAGCAGGCGGTAAGGAAGCGGCATTCCGCGCAGCCGAGGGAGCTGAGGACAATGCCGAAGCAATGGTTGCCCAGCTTAAAGAGCAGGGCTTTTGTGCCAAGGACGTATGCGTTGCCATTTCAGCCAGCGGCAGTGCGCCCTGCGTACACGGCTCTTTGGAATACGCCCGCAGCTTGGGTGCGTTGGCAATTTCGGTACAGTGCAATAAAAACAGCACGGCGATTCCTTTGTCCGACGTGGCAATAGTTGCCGAGGTTGGCCCCGAGGTTATAAACGGCAGTACCCGTATGAAGGCAGGCACAGCCACCAAGCTTATACTTAACACCCTTTCTACCGGCGTTATGGTGCGCCTTGGCAGGGTAAAGGGCAACAGCATGGTATATATGCGTCCCACCAATAAAAAGCTGATGGACAGAGCCGTGCGTATCGTAATGAACCAAACCGGTAAGGATTACGATACCTGCAAAGCAGCAATAGAGCAGGCAGACTGCGATATAAATACCGCAGTACAAATAGCAGAAAAAGCATAAAAACTGAAGCCCTTGTTATGGCAAAGCCATAACAA
>JAZUNS010000155.1:0-15406 GCA_045604285.1 Eubacteriales bacterium | reverse complement strand
AATTTCCGGCTCTCCCTTAGCGCTGCCGGAGAAGCCGAGATTGTAGATTTCGCAGTTGTAAAGCTTGGATATTATGCCGTCATAGGAGTTGCCGGCTCTGCAGGCACAGCCCCCCTGGGTGATGGACGAGCCGTAAAACATTACCATGCCGTGGTCGTTGGGGGTGGGGGGAAGCAAAACGCTATCCTTGTCGATACCTATATAAATTTCGGTTATGCCGCCGTACAGTGGCAAAGCAACGGTAATATCCTGAAGCTCGCTGTTGGGGGCGTCGTCCTTGCAAGCGATATAGTTGCCGTCCTCAAACCACATATCCTCTACTCTGTTAGCGCAGCACATTTTTAAAAAGCGCATATCCTTGCCGTTGCCCACGTAAATCTCACAACCGGTAGAGCCGGAAAGAGGCATGTGGCGCATATAAAAGGTATTAAGCTTTTTTGCCTTTATTGCTACGTAGGGAGAGTTGGTGCGAAAACGGATTCTGCCACCTGCTGTATATTTTGCAAGGTTTTCTATGGACGGATTGATTTTTGAAAGCTCTAAAGGCAGGCGGCAAAATACGCCGTCCTCACCCTTATGGTGCAGGCCCGTAATTACTGCGGGGCTGTCGGTTGCATCGTAAAGCTTTATAGAGGGGAAGCGTGCGCTAAGCTCCGGCGAGGGAGCAAAATTTTTATCGATTTTTTCTATGTGTAAGCTCATTTTCCTACCGCCTTTCTCATATACGGGTTAGTAGTTCTTTCATCGGAAAGGGTCGTATCCCTATCGTGGCCCGGAAATACGCCGTAGTCACCGGGCATACTGTATAGCAACCTTAGGGAAGCTATCATTTTGTTTATGTTGCCGCCTTGGAAATCGGTTCTGCCCATGCCGCCCCTGAAAAGGGTATCCCCCGTAAACAGCAGGTCACCGAATAGATAACACACAGAGCCTTCGGTGTGGCCCGGGGTGTGTATAACCTCAAAATCATAGCCGCAAAGGCTTACGTGGCGGTCTTTGTCACCAAATACTACGTCGGCACTTTTAAAGGGCCAAGGGTTATGCTTTAGGATGCCGGATATCAAATCCCTTTCCAAAAGCATATTTGCATCTGCCTTGTGGATAGCCACCTTCGTTTTTTCCGTCCTCAGCAGATCAACTGCAAGAATATGGTCAAAATGCCCGTGGGTAAGCAATATCAGCGCCGGGTATGCATCCATATCGTGCAGGGTGCTTTTAATAAGGATGGCGTCGTCACCGGGGTCAATAACCACGGCACCACGGCTACCCTCCTGCTTGATGATATAACAGTTGGTTTGCAAATTACCAACCACTATTTTTTTAACCTGATAGTGCATTGATACCACCTCTTTAGGCAATTATAGCACAAAAACGCCCTTGGGTAAAGTGATTTTTTATATCGGTGGAATATTTTTACTTTGTTTTGGACAAACTTTAGACGTAAAACAAAAGAGAGGAGTTTTCCGACATGACAGACAAAGAGCTTATGTACGTTGACGACGCACTTTCCCACGCACAGTTTTTAAAGACCCAATGTGACGAGACTGCCGCAAAGCTGAACGACCAGGAGCTTAGAAGCTTTGTTGCGGGGTTATCAAGCAAGCACCAACAAATTTTTGGCAGCTTTTACAATTTGCTTTAAGGAGATTTGGCTATGGATGACAAAAAGCTTATGGAAACCATGCTGTACGCAGTAAAAGGCACTTGTGACTTGTACCTTCACGGGGCGATTGAGTCCTCCACCGGAAACGTGCACGGTGCTTTCAGCAACGCCCTTGACGAGGCGCTGCAGATTCAAAACGAGATATATAACAAAATGAGCCAAAAGGGCTGGTATCAAAACACCCCCGCACCTCAGGCGCAAATAGAGCAGACCGCTAATAAATTTTGCTGTCAGTAAGCAAAACGCACAAACAGGGAAGAAGTTTTTGCTTCTTCCCTATTGATTTTTACCAATGCGTGTGTTAAAATTAATTGAAGGTATATTTTGTTACCCGTTTTTAACAATTGTGCCGAATAATTATTTCACATATAAAGGAGGCGTTACAAATGAAAAACAGCCGAAGATTACTTGCCGCATTACTTGCTTTTATGACCTTTTTAACCCTTTATGCCACAGTACCCCTAAGCGCTGCCGAGTCGCCGCAAATTAATTTGGGCGACGTTAACAATGACGGTGAGGTTGACAATTTGGACGCCGCCGTTATTTTAAAATATGACAGCTTTATGCGTGACTTTGATTTGGAAGAGCTGGTTGCGGCAGACTGCAACGGGGACGGGGTTGTTAACTCTTTGGATGCAGCCCGCATTTTAAAGCACGATGCAGGCGTTAAATGGGTTAGCCGCATTTCTATTGACAGCGACGCTTTTGCTGAGGCGATTGAAGAGTTTTACGAGGACGACAAGTACATTTACACCTTTGCCGTGATACAAAGCTATGATATGACCGTGTATTATTCCGACGGCAGCAGCGAACCCTTTAGGCGTGCCTTGGCCGAAGGCAGATGCACTATTTCTGATTTAAGAATCTGCGGCATTGGCTTTGAAAGAATAAGAAAAGTACCGAAGATCGTCGGCATAAATGTACTTGAAGGTGACTATAAGAACGAGCCTGAAAAGTTCTATGAAGACAAAAAGAACGAATACTTTTTGCCCACTTCTATTTCTAAAGGCATAAGAATTATGTATGAGGACGGAAGCGAAGCATCGTTGGAAGAGTTTATTGAAGATAACGAAAACTGGATGCCCATGTTGGACCACTTTGGCATTGACTATTACAAGCAAGTTAAGCCCTGGGCGGTTATTGAGCTTTCCCTGCCCTACAGCGCATATAACGGCGGCAGGAACGATTTTTACAGCGATGAGTATTACAACTATTACATTGACGGATATGCTGCAGAGGCGATAACCGTAACCTACGGGAACGGCTCTACAGAGCCTTATTTGGATGCCTTGGATGCCGGCAGAGCAACTATTGAAGACGCATTGTTTGCCAACGTTTTTTGCAGAAGAGAGGTAATCAAGCCAAAAGTTATGACCATTTACGTAGCAACTCCTGAAATGCCTACTGCTACCGCAGAAAAGTTTTACTCTGACGATAAGTACGACTATTACGTTATAAACAAGTCCATAGATGACTTCACGGTGATGTACTATGACGGATTTGAGAGTGAGAATTTAAAATCCGCCATGGAAAACGGAACCGTAAAGGTAGCAGATTTGGCAAAATACAGAATAAGATACTACAAATTTAAGAAATAACAGTAAAGAAGGAAGAACCAAGGTTCTTCCTTCAGAGCGCTGACAAAGATAAAAGTCAGCGGTCTAAAAGCAACGAAAGCCTTTTGCTTTCGGTGCTTTTTATGTTGTTACCAAGTTATTCCTTGCATTACGGGAAGGAAACCTTCTACCTCGGTTTTTGTATAATCAACAGGCTCGCCCGTTACGGGGTCGAACATATACTGATATGAAAACATACAAAAGCCGTCAACGTTATTAATGTTCTCTTCAATCCATTGGTAAGAGCGCTTAAGAATATCGCTGTTTTCGGTCCACTCCAGCTTACCGGAGCCGGCGTAGGTATCGGTTTTACCTATTTTGTGAAGGGTAAGGCCGAGGACCATATCAACTGCGTCTTCGGTGTTCATATCTATCCACTGTTGCGAAAGCTTATCGAAGGGTACCGTGGCGTGTTCAAGGCCGAAATAGATCTGAGGGCAGATATAATCAACATAGCCAACCTGAGAACACCACGCCTTAACGTCTGCGCCCAAAGTGTTCATATTTGTAGAAATATTGCCTGCGGGAGAAATGCCGAAAAGCATATCCTTGTTTTCTGCCTTAACTGCATCGTAAATCTGCTTTACAAGCAGGTTTACGTTATGCTTACGAAAATCTATTACTGCGCTAAACTCGCTTTGCTCTGCAAAAGCCGAAGCATCGTAGGAGACATCGCCGCTGGGATAGAAATAGTCATCCATGTGGACGCCGTCTACGTCATAATAACGGCATATTTCAACTGCCACGTCGGTTATATAATCCCTTACCTCTTGATACGCGGGGTTGAGATAAACACGGCGGGTTGTTTTAAACAGATAGGTTTGGGATTTTTCAGGGTCGTTTGCCCACTGTTTAATTAAATAGCTGTCGTTAATATACTGCATCTCCTCTATGGCGCAGGCACGCATGGGGTTTATCCACGCCTGGAAGGAAAGATTATATTTATGGGCGGCGTCGATCATAATGGGCATAAGATCGTAGAGGGAGGTGTTGCCGTAGGTGGTTGCGGTAACCTTGCTTTCGTCGCTATCCTTAAGCTCTTGGTTTGCATCACGGTTGCCGTTGCCGTTGAGATAATCGCTCCAAGGATAAAGCTTGGAAAGATACATAGAATCTCCGTCGGGATGCACCTGAACAACCACCGTATTAAAGCCGCTATCGCTGATATTTTTCATGATAACGTCTATTTTTGCGGTAAAATCATCCTCGGTACGTTGGGTGCCCGCTTCATAATCGTAATAAACGGGAATAAGGTCCAATTGTGAAAGCCACATAGCTTTCATATTATCGTAGTTTAGGGGCTTATAGTCGGAATTTGCGCCCTGCTGAAGCTCTTCTCTGGTTTCGAGAAGGGGGTCAACTACGGCAGAAGAGGCTGTTTCTGCAGCTGTAAGACCGTTGCTTACTTGAAGGATTATTACTGCATCCTTTTCATAAACAGCGCCGGGGGTTTTGCTTTGAGCTACCACCGTGTCCTTAGAGCTGCCTTCTTTATGGCAAAGGACGGTCTTTACGTTGGTATAGCCTGCATCAGTTATTGCCTTTAGGGCGTCGGCGCTGCTTTTGCCTTTAACGTCGGGCAGTACCTCTGCCACGGATTCCTCAGAGCTTTCGGGGGCGGGGGCAGACGATTCCTCCCCACCGCCGTTGCAAGCGCCAAGACATAAAAGCATTATGCCTGCCAAAAGTATTGATAAAAATTTTTTCATATTGATTAGTTACCTAAGGGAGTATCTTTCCTGTCGCTTACAAAGTCAAACAGGTTATCTATCTCTTCCTGGGTGGAGGGCACGCGAACGCCATTGCTGTGGCCTACCACGTTAGCGGAGGAGAACAGAGAGAAGCCGTGGAAGTTTTCAAAATCGCTGGCAAATTCTATGCAGCGCTTCAAAACGTCCTTATTTCTTATCCATTCGTTAGTTGTGCCTCCGGCAGCGTTGGAAAGGGTCATGCCGGGGATGAATCTGATGCTGTCGATCTTTATAAGATTGTTCCAGTTTATATAAAGCTTATCGAAAGCACCGGAGCTATGCTCCAGGCCCCAATAAAGCTGAGGCATGATGTAATCAAGATAGCCTTCGGTGGAAAGCCAGGTATCGATATCTGCATAGGCACCTCTTACTGCGGAGGGCTGGCCTGCGGGAGATACGCCGAAGAGAACCTTGGGGTTTTCTGCCTTAACAGCGGAATAAATACCGCTTACCAAACGGTTAAGGCTGTCTCTGCGGAAATAAGTTTGGTCGGTAAACGTGGTCTGAGCAAGGAAGGATTCCTTATCGTGGTCAAAGCCCATGCCGCTGGGATAGAAATAGTCATCGATATGTATACCGTCTATATCGTAATATCTTACGATTTCTGCGGCACCGTTGATTATAAGCTGGCGAACTTCTTCACGGCCGGGGTTAAGGTAAAGAAGGCCGTCAAACTTAATAACGTAGTCGTTCATATGCTCACGCTCGAACTGGCGGAGGCCGTAGCTAACGTTGATAAGGTTGATTGCGGAAGGATCCATACAACGGAGGGGGTTTATCCAACCGTGGATGCTGAGGCCGAGAGCGTGGGCTTCTTCAATCATTATTTCAAGGGGGTCATAGGCAAAATCAAGGCCGTACATACCCACAACGTATCTGGAGGGACAATAGTATTCGGAGGGATACATACTGTCGCCGTTGGGACGGAGCTGAACGAACAGAGTGTTAAAGCCTATATCCTTAAGGCCCTTGAAGATAAGCTTAACCTTTTCGGTAAACTCTGCCTCGGTACGTTGCATACTGCCGTTGCTGTATACGTCCTGCATATCGAACTGAGAAAGCCAAACTGCCTTAACAAATTCGTAGTTTATGGGCTGATAATCGCTGTTTTCGCCCTGAGTGCGCTTGGTGCGGATCTCTACCAAATCGCTTTGATCGTATTCCAAAGCCTTGGCTGCAGCGGTTTTACCACCGGAGACGAAAAGGAAGCAGGTGGTGCCGTAATCATAGCTTTCGCCTACGGTAAGGTCTATTTCTGCCACTTCGCCCTTGGGAATATCATCATAATTCTTCTCACGTACTTTTACGTCAAAGCCTACATCCTTCAAAGCTTTTTCAGCTTCTGCGGCAGACATACCCTTTATATCGGGAACAACAATGGTTTGCTGGGTTTGGCTGTTTGTGCCGGAATTGTTTTGACCTTCGCCGATAGACGCTGCGGAGCTGTCATCTGCAGGCTCGTTACCGCCTTGATCGCCGCCGCAAGCTACTGCGAAAAGCATGGTCATAGCCAAAAGCAAGCAAAGAATTTTCTTCATAACGTATCCTCTTTTCTGCAGTCATTAAAATACCGCTTTATTAAGTTTTAGTATAACATATTCTACTTTTTATGTCAACAAATTTAGGGCTGCATACACTGATATAAAAGGGAGGTTTTTTATGGCTAACGTGTTTTTAAGTCCGTCCACCCAGGAATACAATCAATACTATGACGGGGTGGGCAACGAAGAATATTATATGAACCTGGTGGCAGACAGAATCGAACCCTACCTTAACGCATCGGGGATAGGCTTTTCCAGAAACGATCCGAGCGGGCGTGTGAGTGATTCGGTTGCCGCATCCAACAGCGGAGATTACGGACTGCATTTGGCGTTACATACCAATGCGGCAGGTGCGGGAAACGCCGGAAACGTAAGAGGGATTGACGTATATTATTACCGTGACAGTCCCATGGGGAAAGCGGCAGCAGAGATACTTGCAGAGAACTTAAGAAGCATTTATCCCGGCACGGTAAGAACCGTGCCCAACACAAGCTTTTTAGAGCTTAGAAGTACCCGTGCGCCGGCAATTTTGGCGGAGATAGGATACCACGACAACAGCGAGGACGCCGAGTGGATACGTGCAAACCTTGACAACATTGCCAGAGAGGCGGCAAGGTCGGTTGCTGAGTTTTTAAACGTTCCGTTTATCTCCCCGGATAACGGAGAAGCCCGTGAGACGGGGATTGTTACCACGGGCGGCGGAAGGCTTAATATAAGGGAGTCGCCCGACATTAATTCCGCCGTTATCGGGCAGGCGCCCAACGGCAGCACCCTTACCCTGCTGGGCAGAGAAGGCGATTGGTACAGAGTTAATCGAGGCGGTGTTACGGGCTATTCGGCGGCAAGGTATATAAAGCCCATATAAATAGCTCTTTTAGTAAAAGAATGCCTCCCGCAATAAAACGGGAGGCATGATATTTTTTATCCGATTAAGCTGCGACTTCGGTAGCTGCCTTTTCTGCTTCTTCTATAGCAGAGTTAACGCTGCGCCAATCTTCAAGCTCTACTCTGTTAAAGTTGGGAAGACCGTTGTAATTATGCTCATAATCAGAGATCTTGGAGGATGCGGTATAGCAGTTCTTATAGGAAACAACTGCAAATGCGGGGCATTCCTCTGCCAAGAGAGCTTCGATCTGGTGGAGCAGGTCATTTCTTTGCGCACGGTCGGAGGTGCCGACAGCCTTAGCCACAAGCTCGTCATAAGCTTCGCTTGCATAGTGAGTGAAGTGGGTATCTGCAAGGGTGGTGTCCTCAGCAGTGTTTATATCCACGGAAGCACCTGCAAAGCCGCAAGCAAAGGGTGCAAGATATGCCAAAGCGTTGGTGGAGCACATGGAAAGGTCAACAGCGATAACGTCAAAGGGATCAACGTTGTCTGCGGTTTCGCCGTACATAAGGCTCTTAGCAAATGTGCTGTTCTGCCCTCTGGTGGTTACGGAGAAGCCAAGATCGCTCCAAACGCCTGCAACGTATTCTGCAACGAGCTTGTTAGCTTCGTTTTCGTCGTTTTTGATATAGCTTATGGTAAAGCTACCGGACTTAACACCGGCAGACTTAAGAAGCGCCTTTGCGCCTTCTACGTCAGCAGAAGCGGAATATACGTTTTTACCTTCGGAACGGAAGGTTTTTTCTTCGGATGCACCGAAAACGCCTTCGGGAACGAAGCCGGTGGATGCAACTGCACCGCAGCTCATTATTCTGGCAATTTCGTTTCTGTCTATTGCCATGCTGAGAGCTTTTCTAACCTCTGCCTTCTGGAAAAGCTTGTTGTTGAGGTTGAAGTAATAAACGTAGCTTGCAAGGCTGTTTGCAGCGGTAGTCTTAACGCTTGTGTAGGTCTGGGGATTAAACTCGGAAAGATAATAAACCTTGCCGCCGTTGTAATCTGCCAAAAGCTGTTCAAGCACGCCAACGTCTTCACCGTTTGCTTCGCCTTCGTTAAGCTCACAAATTATTCTGTAGGGGATAACCGCTTCGTCAAGAGGCTCTTCCTCTTCATCGTTGCGGAAATAATACTTGTTTCTTTCAAACTGCATCTCGCAGGAGGTGCCGTTTTCGCCCGTGCTGTAGGAGCGAAGGAAGAAAGGACCGCAGGCAAGGATATTAGAAGTCTTTACCTCGTTACCCCATGCAGGATTGCTCTCTACCTTATCTTCACGGAGGGGAGCAAAGGCAATGCTTGCTACGGTTTCGGCAACCTGGTTAGCTACAGACTCACCATTGTTGTTGATGTAGCCGTCTTCAAAGGTTATCTCTATTCTCGTATCGTCAACAGCGTAAAGACCAAGGTCATCACTGGTCATATCGCCGTGCTTAACGCTTTTTGCGTTTTTGATGAAGTAAAGCAAGGGGGCGTAAGGGCTTTTGTTTTGAGGGGCGAGTATGCGCTTCCACGCATATACGAAATCGTCAGCAGACAAAGCTCTGCCATCGCTCCAGCCGGTTTCCTTCATATCAAAATACATCTTGTCTTCAAGATATATATCGTCGTAAAAATAGCCCCATTCTTCAGCTATAACGCCTTCGGTCTCGCCATCCTCATTAATTGCGGTGAGGGTAGCGTAAACAAGGTTAAATATCTTTGCAAGGTCAGAATCCATTGCATAAGTAGACGGGTCAAAATTATCGGGCAGAGTTGCTACGCCCATTTTGATCATAGCGCCTTTTTCGCCCTCTTCAAGCGTAGTGCCGCTACAGGACGCAAGGGTACCCAAAAGCATTAAGGATATTAAAAACAAACACAGAACTTTTCTCATTTCTACCTCCGGAAAAAAGCACTTTTGTACAGAATTTATCAAAACACATTATAGCACTAAAAAGTCAAACAGTAAAGGGCTAATTTTACTTTTTATCATTTGCACAAAAAACTACTCTTCTTTTTGTGCATTATGCTCATTTTTGTTAAAAACAAACAGTTTGCTGAGGACGTAATTAAGGATTATTACGATAACCATGGAGAGAATACCTGCAAGAGTATCCTGCATATCGAACACGTCTACCATTAAATACATCATTAAAAGATCCAGCGCAAAGGTTATAAGGCGTGAGGAAATAAACTTAAAAAATTCCTTTATTTTTTCCTTACCCTTGGCGGTAGAGCCGAACACCATGCCTCTGTTGGTAAAATAGGCAAAAATTATACCTGCCACGTTCCTAAGTACCGTTGCCACCATATAGCCCGACACCGAAAGAGAAAACGGAAGAGCTATGCTTGCCGGCAAAAGGCCTTCGAAAAACAGCTTGCTGCCGAGAACGTTTACGTCAAAGCCGTTAAACAGATAAAACACCACCAGGGATACCAAGGTGGTTAATGCACCGAACACCAGGTACAGACCTTTTTCGGTATGGAAAAACAAATTCCACAGCTTTTTTATTAATTTTTTCATTATATCACTTCCTTACCGTGCATTATACCCCAAAGCTGCCTTTCCGTCAAGAGGTGAGAAAAAAACGGGACAAAAACGGGATGAAATACAAAAATTTAGGTGCTAAAATGAAGGTGTAAGGAAAAACCATGCAAAAAACGCAAGAAAGGAACGCAAGCAATGAAGAAGCGCAGGCCGCCCGAGGAGGCGGTCTTTTTAAATGCAGAGGACTGCAAACAGAGGCTTTGTGCTTATTTTGACGGCTATTTGCGGGAAAACCCCGATATTACCGCCGACGTAGAAAGCCTGGCAGATTATTTAGGCACCACCCGTGAGGGGTTGTTTGCCATGGAAAACGACAAGGTATGTGGCTTTGAGCTGAGGAAGGCGAGAAACCGAATAGCCGCCATAAAAAAGCAATTGGCGTTTAAGGGCAAGCTGCCGCCTGCAGTGCTTTCCTTTGACCTTAAGAACAACCACGGCTACCGTGACAAAACCGAGGACGGCAACGCAGCAGCGGATAACGTGGTAATTAAAGGAGTTGCCAAGGAATGGGCGAAATAATTATTGAGCCAAATGAAAAGCAACGTCTGTTTTTTGAATCCGATGCACGCTACACCGCCTACGGCGGAGCAAGGGGCGGCGGAAAAAGCTGGGCGATGCGTATGAAAATGGTGCTTTTGGCGGTGAATTATCCCGCTATTAACATTTTGCTTCTGAGGCGTACCCTGGGGGAGCTGAGAGAAAACCACATTTTGCCCCTGCAAAAGCTTTTGAAGGACATTGCGGAATACAGAGACAGCCAAAAGGAGTTTAGGTTTAAAAACGGAAGCCGTATAAAGCTGGGGTACTGTGACAGCGAAAGTGACGTTTTGCAGTACCAGGGGCAGTCCTACGAGGTTATTGGCATGGAGGAGGCAACCCACTTTACCTATTTTCAGTTTCAGTGCCTTACCGAATGCAACAGAGCGTCGGGCAGCATGAGCACCGCCTTTGCACCGAGGATGTTTTTAACCGCTAATCCGGGCGGCGTAGGACACGATTGGTTTAAGCGGCTGTTTGTGGAAAGAAAATACCGAGGTAACGAAAAGGCGGAAAACTACGTGTCTATACGGTCGCTGGTTTTTGACAACGACTACATAATGAAAAACAATCCCCAATACGTAGAAACCCTTATGGCGTTACCCGAAAAGCGGCGTGCCGCCATGCTGTACGGTGATTGGGACTCTTTTGAGGGTGCATTTTTTCCTGAGTTTTGCAGGGAAAGCCACACCTGCCGCCCCTTTGAGCTGCCCGCCCATTGGCAAAAGTTTTGCTCCCTTGATTACGGGCTTGATATGACGGCGTGTCTTTGGCTGGCGGTATCGCCTGAGGGGCGCATATACGTTTACAGAGAGCTTTATAAGCCGGGGCTGTTGCTTTCAGAAGCAGCCAAGGAAATAAGGGAAAGCACCCCGAGAGGGGAAAGCATACGCTACACGGTGGCGTCACCCGACCTATGGAACAGGCGGCAGGAAAGTGGCAAAAGCGGTGCGGAAATAATGACAGCCGCAGGGCTTACGGGACTAAAAAAGGCAGTAAACGAGAGAATAAACGGCTGGAGGGTTGTTAGAGAATATCTTAAGGACGGCGATGACGGCAAAAGCGGCGTATGTATTTTTGACTGCTGTGAAAACCTTATACGCTGTTTGCCCCTGCTTAGGTTTGACGACAACGTAAAAGAGGATGCCGCAGATACCCCCCACGAGATAACCCACGCCCCCGAGGCTTTGCGCTACGGGCTTATGTCACGAGCGCCCAAGACCCCAAGCGTTGAAAAGAAAAAGCCTTCTTACGCCTACAGCTTTGACTGTCCCAAGCCCGAAAAGGAAGCCTACAGAAGCATAATAGACTATTAGTCAAGGAGGATATATGTTTAACAAAAGAAAAAACGAGTGTACCGAGGATTGGGCTCTGTTTGAAAAAGGCAGAGAATACAACCACTCTATTGATCTGTACTCCACGGTAAACAGAAACGAAAGGTTTTATCGTGGAGACCAGTGGACGGGAGTGGATTCCGGCGGGTTGCCCAAGCCCGTTTTTAATATTTTTAAGCGTATCATCGGCTATTACGTTTCGTCCGTAATGCAAAGCCGCACGGCGATACGCTTTACTTATGCCTCGCCCTTCGGTGATCTTGGCGGCGTCTCTGTTAAAGAGGCGGAAAGCATTACCGAGGTTATAAATAAAATCATCGAGACAAAGGCAGACAAGCTTAAGCTTAACGACCTGCTTTCCGACGCCCTTACGGATGCCGCCCTTAGCGGTGATGCTGTTGCATACACATATTGGGACAGATCGGTTAAGACGGGCCAGCCCTTTACCGGGGATTTTAAAACCGTGCTGGTGGACAACACCAACGTATTTTTCGGTAATCCCAACAGCAAAAACGTGCAAAGTCAGCCTTACGTGCTTATCTCGTCCAGAGAGACGGTTGCTTCCCTTATTAAAGCCGCAAAGGAAAACGGCGTGCCTCAAAGCGAGATAGCCAAGATACGTCCCGATGACGATACCGCCTATCAAAGCGGAGATATGGCAGAAAAGGAGCTGGAGGGGACGAAATGCACCGCCCTTATAAAGCTGTGGAAGGACGAAAACGGGAAGGTCTGCTACCGCAAGTCAGTTAAGAATGCCGTAATATGTCCCGAAACGAAAACGCCCCTTTCCCTATACCCGGTATGCTTTATGAACTGGACGGGTATAAAAAACTCCTGGCACGGGCAGGCGGTTGCCACCGGGCTTATTGAAAACCAGGTGTTTATAAACAAGGGCTTTGCCATGGCAATGAAGCACATGATGGACACCGCCTTTTCTAAGGTTGTGTACGACTCTACCATTATTGACAAATGGACCAACAAGGTGGGCGAGGCCATTGCGGTAAACGGTAGTGTTGACAGCGTTGCCAAGGTTTTGCCTGCAGGGCAGATGCAATCCGGCATGCTGGAGCTTTTGACCCTTGCCATAAGCAACACCAAAGAGTTTTTGGGGGCTACGGATACCGCCCTTGGCGACGTTGACCCCAAAAACACCTCTGCCATTCTCGCTTTACAGAAGGCCTCGGCTATGCCCCTTGAAAACATTAAGAGAAATCTTTTTGCTTTTGCCGAGGCAATAGGACTTGTGTGGCTTGATTTTATTTTCTCTTACTACGACGATATGCGTTTGATAGAAACGGATAACGGATATGAGAAACTGCCCTTAAGCCGCTACAAGCACTGCATTTTTGATTGTAGGGTAGAGGCGGGTACTGCCAGCTATTGGTCTGAGATTGCCTCACTAAACACTTTAGACGCCCTCTTACAATCGGGCAAGATCAGCCTTAAGCAGTATCTTGAGCGTGTACCCGACAAGCTTATTCCCAAAAAAGCAGAGCTGCTGGAGGAAATAAAAGCAATTCCACAGCAGGCTGAGAAAGGAACCTTATGACAAAAGAACAGATCTACGACATCCTTGAGGACGTAGCCGCAGACGCCGGTACCGACGTGGAAGGCTTTATTCAGCTTTTGCAAAAGCAAAGGGATGAATTTTTTGCAAACAAGGCCAAAGGGCTGCCCAAGGAGGCTGCAGAGTACGTAAACTCTGCCCGCACGGAAAAGAGTGCCGCACGCCGTGCCGCCCGTGAAGAGCAACGAAAAGCCAAGCTTGACAGGGACGTTAAGCGCTTTAGAGAATTGTTCCCTCAGGTTAAATCGGAGGGGATACCCGACACAGTATGGGCTGATATGAACGGCGGCATTCCCCTACCCTACGCCTACGCTTTATACGTTGCGACAACGGAGGGTGACAAAACCTATGCCGACGCCGTTAACGCTAAAAACAGCGAAACTGCGCCGCCACCCGTTAACCCTTACGACGGCGAGGGCGAGCTTACCATGGAGCAGGTTGAAGCAATGTCGCCCGAAGCGGTAAAGAAAAGCTTTCCGCAGATTTTGCGCTCCTTGGGCAAATGGAAAATATAGAAACAGAAAGGATATAATATGGCTAACTACAACAGTATAGAAAAAATCATTGCGGCAGAAATACTCCGCACCAACGAAGATAATCTTTTGGCAAACACCATCTGCTACACCGATTTTAGCGGTGATATAAAAAACGCAGGTGACAGCGTAACCTTTATTGGGCTTTCCGAGCCTTCCGTATACGACTACACCGGCGAGGTGACCTATGAGGATATAGACGACGCCGCTACCACCCTTTACATCGACCAGGACAAGGCTTTTTCCTTTAAGGTTAAGGATATTGAAGCCCTTAGAAGCAGCGTTGGTCTTAAGGATTCCCAGACGAAGAGGGCATCCTACAACCTTAAAAACCAGGTTGACGCCTACGTTTTCGGTTTGTATCCCCAGGCAGGTACAGCCATGGAAAGCGTAGAGGCTACCCCCGCCAACGTTTTGCAGGCTATTGCCGAGATGAAGCAGGTGCTTGAGGAAAAGAACGTGCCTGACGGCAGAATTTGGATTGTGGTGCCTCCTTTTATAAAGACAAAGCTGTTGCTGGCAGGCGTTAAGTTTTCTGTAAATCAAGGCATAAACGGCACCGGCAGCACGGGCTTTACCGACGAGCTTGGCTGTGATATTTACGTATCCAACCAGCTTGCAACCGACGAAAACGGCAGCACGGTTATGCTTGCCGGTTCCTACAGCTCTATCGCCTATGCAGAGCAGGTTTTGGAAACCCAGGTTATTGACCGTTTAGAGGACAGCTTTGACACCGCCGTAAGAGGCAGAATTGTCTTTGGCGCAAAAGTTATACGTCCCGAAGAGCTGGTTGCCTGCCCCGTAACCGACGGCAGCAACGAAATATAAGCGCACTAAGGAGGAATAAATATGGCTAAAGTTATACCCGTTACCACAATAAACGGCTTGTTTTCCCTTGCCGAGGTTGAATCTGTTGTGAACTCCGGCGATACCGACTACGTTGCAGAGATTTCTGCAGCCGATGACAGAAGCTTTTTTATGGTTGACAACGTAAACGGCGCCGGGGAGGTTTCCGTAAGCCTTACGGCGGGCGATTACGGCGTTAACACCGACAAGGAGATCGGCACCGTTGAACCCGGCAAATGCGCCGTTTTTTGCCTTGACAGCAGAGCGTGTAAAACCGCAGAGGGAATCTGCCTTAAGGTATCCCCTGCCGATATGGGCGCAAAGCTCAGCGCTTTGCAGTTTTTACCCGTAATTAACCATTAAAGGATATTTAAGCCCCCGGCCTCCGGTCGGGGGCTTCAGAGTGAAGACAAACTTGCTCTTTACGTGCCTAAGTAAAACAATACAGAAAAGGCTTGCAGATAGAGCCCACCTTATTTTATAAGCATTTTCCCTTTCTATAAGTGATTTGTACAAAGTTTAGGCACTTTTACGAAAAACATCGCTACCGTAGTTTACTACGCCGACGCTCGTTTTTCGCAAAAAATAACTTCGTTTCTCTCACTCTG
>JAZUNS010000154.1:0-19767 GCA_045604285.1 Eubacteriales bacterium | reverse complement strand
CACAGTACTTTTGTACAGTTTTCGCCTCGGTTCGTTTCGTCTGCACTCTTTCTCAGCACTCTGCCAAGCTGATGACAGGGTTTGTCATCAGCTTGAGGCGAGCTAAGCTCGCCTTTATTTTCTGCTTTTATGGAATGCAGAGGAACATGAAAGAAGCAGGGAGAGCGCTCTTCCCTGCTTCAAACCATTCTATTTCTTGTTCAAGTCGTAAACGCCCTGGAATACGTATGCAATACCAAATCCGCCTCTGTCAGATCTGCGCCAAACACTTTCAAAGTAAGAAACGCTGTATTCGGTACGAGCAATCTTAGACTCAGGAACGTTAGGATCGTTAACAATGAAATACTCTACGCCGTTTTTAACGGTATAACCAACAACCAACACCAAGTGGCCGGACGATGTAAGAGAGGTGGAACAGCCGATTACGCAACCCTGGGACAATGCATACTTAATCATTTCGGTATCGTAGAAGTCAATATAAGCCACGTAGCCATGTTCACCTGCGTATGCTGCTGCATACGACCAGTTACCGTAGGCACCCCAATTATTATCATACATAGCATATGCAGCAGTAAGCGTAGTTACCTTAGTACCCAAATGCTCAAGAGCCATAGCAGTGGTCGTGGGGCTGCAAATAATATTGCCCAAGCTACCGTAAGAAGACATAAGCTGGGAACGCATAGGTACGTCGTTAAGATATGTTGTGGGCAAAGCTGAAGCGTTAACAGTCTGCTGAGCTGCCATTTGAGGAGTAGCAATACTGAAGTTTTCGACGGTAGGAATTTTCCCGTTATACTGTCCCAAAGTCAGCTTCACCTTAATTTTACCCGTTGTTGTATAGCTGCTGGAAACGCTGAGAATGTCAACAGACAAATCACCGTAAGAGTTGCTGGGGCTGGCGCTTCCGGACAAACCTGACGTAGAGGACCATGTGCCCCAACTGAAATAAGATGACCAGCTACCCGTTGTTACCTCAAAGGAAACGGCAAGGCTAACAGTGCCGCCGTTTGTAACCGCATTCCAAGATGCAACCATCTTTTTGAAGGTACCAATATCTATTACACCCGTGATGAAAGTACCGGTGGTAGAACCGGAAGCAAGGGTCAGCTTTCCGTTGGAGATAACGGTTCCGCTATGCGTACCGTTAGTTTCGGAAAGCTTAAATGTCTTTGCATGATAATGCAACTCTTTTTCGGGAACAACTATTTTTTCAGGCTCAACCTTACCGAGAACTGTTAAGGCCGGAGTTATACCAACACTTTTACCGGAAATTAAATACTCAACGGAAAGCGCATCAGAGGTATTAATAAATCCGTCACCATTAACATCGCCGCTGGGCTCAGCCGTATCTAATGAACCCTTTATAAGACCTTCAGTCATTATCATGTAGTCACTTGTATCAATTTGTGCATTGCCGTCCAAGTCACCGCTGATTTTAAGAGTATAAGCGCCGCTGTCAGTGCTTTCGATCGTATATCCCGTACCAATATAAGAGTTATCAGAAGCTACGGTTCCATCGGGCTTTTTTACAACAAGCTCATCGGTAGCTTCGCAAAAATGGGTTTTCAATGCGGAAACCGTAGTGCCAAGCCCCATTCCACTTATTATTTTGCTTGCGTAGCTTATAGAAAGGGGTGACTCACTATCAAGAGTTAAACCGCTTGAAGAGGTTACTCTTACATAACCCGAATTGCAAGTCCCTTTGCTTAAATTAATATTGTACAAACTAAGTATGTCGCCAACGGCTATCTTATTTGCATTGGCAATTTGAGCGTGACCCGTATGTACAACAAGAAGTATATCGGTACCGCTCACCGTTACGCTTTTGGTGCCGGAGGGATAAATAGCCTCAACCGCATATACGTTATAAGAAACGTACGCCGCCTTTATAGCTACCCAATAGTTTGCATCAAAGGTGCCGGTAGTCCAAATATAACTTCCGCTAACGCCCTTTGAACCGTTAATAGAATCAATCTCAACGGTCAGTGCTGCTGCATCAACTACACTTACAGGCAAACTGCATACGGTCAATATGGCAACCAACAGCAAAGAAAAGGTTTTTAAAAACACTTTTTTCACAACAATACCTCCAAAATCATGATAATTTATTTTATTATATTTTAACGTATTTGTCAATGATTTTATACTTATTTGTCATTTATGTATAGATTTGTCAAGACGTTTTATGTGCAAACACTAAACAACAAAACAATTCATAATACCGCTAAGATAAAATTTGTTATATTTACCATCCCTCCATACATATAAATAAAACAAAAAGCACTACGGAGGTCGCTTATGGAAAATAACATCTACAAGGATATAGCCGAGCGTACAGGCGGTGATATTTATATCGGCGTTGTTGGGCCGGTTCGTACCGGTAAATCCACTTTTATAAAGCAAGTTATGGAAACTCTTGTGTTGCCGAACATATTAAATGAAAGTGCCGCTGCAAGAGCGAGAGATGAAATACCGCAATCCGCATCAGGACGCACGGTAATGACAACAGAACCTAAGTTTATACCCGAGGAAGCCGTTAATGTCGCTATAGACGATAATATAAGTTTCAGCATAAAGATGATAGATTGCGTAGGTTATCTTGTTGACGGCGCATTAGGACATATTGAGAACGGCGAACCGCGGATGGTGATGACTCCCTGGAGCAAAGAAGGAGTCCCCTTTGAAACAGCCGCAGAGACAGGGACACACAAAGTAATTACAGAACATTCGACAATAGGCGTTATGGTAACGACGGACGGAACCATAAGTGATATTCCCAGAGAAAATTATATAGAGGCAGAAAAACGGGTGGCAAAAGAACTTACTGCCATAGGAAAGCCTTTCGTTATAGTTATGAATTCAGCTTATCCGAAAAGCGAAGCCGCAAAAGATTTAAGCGCCGAAATGGAAAAGAACTACGGTTGTCCCGTTTTGCCAATGAACTGTATGGAAATCGGTGAAGACGAAATAAAGTCAATTTTAACTGCCATTCTTTACCGTTTTCCGATAAAAGAATTAAAAGTATATTATCCTTCCTGGTCCGACGTACTGGATGAAAACCATCCGCTAAGAAAACGCATTCAAAACTATGTAAGACAAACAGCATCAAAGATTAAAACCGTTGGCCAAGTAAAAACCGTTTTTTCAAGCACAGAAAATAATGATGAAATAATTAAGCCTTCCATTTGTTCGCTTTCGTTAAGTAACGGGTGCGGAAAGGTAGAATTATCCATACCAAACTCTATATTTTACGAAATACTCGGCGAATCGGTAGGGTTTGAAATTAAAGACGAAAAGGCCTTGGTTAAAACAATAAGCGAACTATCCGCTGAGAAAAAGGAGTACGACAAGGTAAAATCCGCCCTTGCTTCGGTAAAAGAAACGGGGTATGGAATAGTGACGCCCGAAAAAGAAGATTTGACACTGGAAGAGCCTGAAATTGTTAAACAGCCGGGGGGATACGGAGTAAAGCTTAAAGCTTCTGCACCCTCCATACACATGATAAGAGCAGATATAAAAACGGAAGTTAACCCAATGGTAGGAAGTGAAACGCAGTCGGAAGAGCTTGTAAAATTCATGCTTAAAGAATTTGAAGAGGATCCTGCTAAGCTATGGGAAACGAATATGTTTGGCAAAACTTTATACGAGCTGATTGAGGAAGGACTTACCACCAAGCTGGAGCATATGCCCGACGATGCAAGAATAAAGCTTTCCGAAACCCTTCAGCGAATAATAAACGAAGGCAGCGGCGGGCTAATTTGCATTTTGCTGTAAAGCTATGATAATAAGATTAAATAAACTTAAAGAAAAAGAGGTTATAAACGTTTGCAACGGAAAAAAATTAGGTTGTATAATCGACGTTGAAATTGACGTTAACACCGGCAGGATATTAAGAATAATACTACCAAAAGGTGGTAAATGTTTGTCTTTTACGGGTGGCAAGGGTGTGTTATTTATTCCTTGGCAAAACATTGAACGAATCGGCGACGACGCTATATTGGTGCGATTGGCAGATATTACCGAAAGCATTAATTGCCCCTAAAGATTGGACCTTGTGCATAAACACAAGGTCTCAGAGCGCTGACAAAGGCGCAGAACACGAAAAACATAAAAAATCAATTATAACAAAGTTGAAAAGTCGGGAAATTATTACCGACTTTTCTGCGTTTTATCATATTTTTTGTTCAAAACAAACCTCGGCTCACAGTACTTAGTACAGTTCTCGCCTCGGTTTGTTTCGTCTGCACTCTTTCTCAGTACTCTGCCAGGCTGATGACAAGGTTTGTCATCAGCCTGGGACCTTGTGCATAAACACAAGGTCTTTTGTTTTATTTGTTTAATTGTTCATATATTTTTAAGAAGAATTTAATTATTTGATGATAAATTATAGTTAAAGTTTAAATATTGGGGAGGTTAACGATGAGCTATCAAGCAGTATTTAAACGATATGAGATAAAATATTTGCTTACACGAAAGCAGCAAGAGTTAATAGTGAAGGCAATTGAACCATATATGGCACTTGATAAATACGGAAGAACAACTATAAGAAATATTTATTTTGATACGGATAATTATTTACTTATAAGACGTTCGATTGAAAAGCCGGTTTTTAAAGAAAAACTACGGATAAGAAGTTACTGCCGCGCCGGAGAAAACGATCCCGTATTTGTCGAGCTAAAGAAGAAATACAAAGGCGTTGTATACAAACGAAGGCTTTCTTTGGAAGAAAAAGATGCAATGAAGTGGGTAGAGTCCGGTAAATACCCTTTTGATGCCTGCCAGATATCGAAAGAAATTGATTATTTTATTAATTATTACAGCGGTATCAAACCAAAAGTATTTCTTTCATACGAAAGAGAAGCATATTACGATAGGAACGGAAGCGACTTTAGAATAACGTTTGACGATAACATTACCAGCAGAAGAGAAGAGCTTTCTTTAAATTCCGAAGTGTGGGGCACTTCCCTTTTGCAAGACGATTTGGTTTTAATGGAAATAAAAACCGCAGGTGGCATTCCTCTTTGGATGACACGTATACTTACCGATATGGGTATATTCAAAAGATCGTTTTCAAAATACGGCAACGTATATCTAACAACTATTTTGCCCCAATCAAAAGGAGGAATAATTCATGCTTAACAAATTATTTGAAAGTGTTCTCAATATCGAAGGAACTTACGCAATTAACGTAAAGGATTTTTTGACCTGCATCGGTTTTGCTCTTTTGGCAGGCTTTATAATCGCTTTGGGATATATGTTTAAAAACAAATATACTAAAAGCTTTGTAATAACTTTAGCATTATTACCTGCAATGGTATGCGTAGTAATAATGGCTGTTAACAACAGCATCGGTATCGGCGTTGCCGTTGCAGGCGCTTTCAGCTTGGTCAGATTCCGTTCTGTTCCGGGCTCTGCAAAAGAAATTCTTACAATCTTCCTTTCTATGTCAACGGGGCTTATAATAGGTACCGGTTACGTAGGTCACGCTTTATTATTTACCGTAATTATGGTCCTTGTATATATGCTTTACACGCTGTTCAGCTCTCGCTTGCAAAAAAGCTCTAATTTGTATAAAACTTTGACTATAACCGTACCCGAGGATCTGAATTATTCCGATGTTTTTAAAACAGTTTTAGAACAGTATACAAGTTCTAACGAGCTTATAAAAGTTAAAACCACTAACATGGGCAGCCTTTACAAGCTCACATACAACATAGTATTAAAGAACGCAGACTCCGAAAAGAAATTAATAGATGAACTTCGTTGCCGTAACGGTAATTTGGAAATAAGTATATTCAGGCAGGAAAACGTAGGTAACGAGCTTTAAATTATCAAAAAACACAAGGAGCGTTTTTGTCGATGAAACTACTTAATTTTTTTAAAAACAATAAGATCGTTTCGATAATTTCAGCCATTGTTCTCTGCGTTTTGGTTGTCGTTGGCATTGTTTTGGTTTCCACAAGCTCTGACGAGCAAAGCGGTGAGGATAGTAACATTGTAAGCGAAAGCAACGGTTCGACCGAAAGTGCAAGCTCTGCAGAGCCCGTTTCAGAAGAAACTTCTAATGCAAATGACAGCAGCAAAGAAGTAAACAGCTCAACAGAAAACAGCTGGGACAGCTCTGAAGAATCTTCTGAAGACACGGCTTCTTCAAAAGAAAGTGAATCCACCTCACAATCCGAAGGATCCGAGGAATATGCATCTTCTGCCGACGACACTGAAAACAGTTCTGTTGACGAGGACAGTTCCGTTACTTCGTCCGAGGATAACGATGACCTTTCGTCCGAACCCGAAATAGTTCCCAACGACAGTTCAACGCCGCCCTTAGACGTTGAAAGCTCCACGGTTACACCGAATGAAGATGACAGCTCTGCAGCTGATAACGATACCTCGATTCCGGATGACAGCTCCGTAATAGTTCCTAACGAAAGTGAAGCAGAGCCGCCTGCTGACAGCACCACGCCAGAGCCTAACGACAGCTCTATTTCAGAACCTGACGACAGTAGCTCGGTTGTTCCTCCTTCTGACGACAGTAGCACCGTTTCTGAGCCGGAAGAGGATGATAGCTCTGCAACAATCCCCGACGAAAGCAACACCGCCCCTTCACAACCCAACGAAGATATATCCTCTACCGACGCAATGTTTACCGACAGAGACCTTCGCAACAGTTACGAAACTGCAGGAGCGGTATATATCTATCTTAAGAACAACTCTATAGCTTGCAATTCAATAAAAGTATCAATTTCCGGAACGACGGCAACGATACTTGATGAGGGCGTTTTTATTATATCCGGTAAGCTGGATAACGGGATGATAATCGTTAATGCACAAGTAACTGATAAAGTACAATTGGTGCTAAACGGCGCTACAATATCCAAAAGCACCTCTGCCCCTATCTACGTAAAGCAAGCGGATAAAGTATTTGTAACAACAGTAGAAAATACTTCCAACACACTCATTGCAGGCAACTCGTTTGTTGCAATAGATGCAAACAACATAGATGCCGCAATATTCTCTAAGGAAGATTTAACGCTTAACGGCAAAGGCACTTTAACTGTACAATCCCCTGCCGGTCACGGCATAATATCCAAGGATGACCTTGTTGTTACCGCCGGCACCTATACCGTTATAGCAAGCGGCCACGGCTTCGCAGGTAAAAACAGCCTTCGTATAGGCGGCGGCACCTTTATAATTGATGCGGGAAAAGACGGTCTGCACGCTGAGGATGCCGACAATACAGAATCGGGCTTTTTGTATGCTACCAACCTAAACGGCACGATTTATGCCGATATTACTGCCGGTGGCGACTGCATAAGCGGTCAAGCCTACTTAACGATAAAAGGTGGGGCCTTTACCGGAAAAAGCGGCGGCGGCAGTACTGCAAAAATAGATACAACCTTAAGTGCGAAAGGTATAAAAGCTGTTGGAGAAATTACTGTTTACAGCGGTGCCGTGATTGAGCTTAATTCTGCAGATGACGGCATACACTCTAACGGAAATATAGTGATTCACGGCGGTAATTTTACAATAAAAACCGGTTATGACGGTTTCCAAGCCGATGGCACTCTTACTATTAATGACGGCACTTTTAATGTTACGACCGGTGGTGGTGCTTCTGCATACTCTAATTCAACCGAAAGCGCCAAAGGCCTTAAAGCGGTAGGTATTCTTACTGTTAACGGCGGCACTTTTGTCCTTGACTGTGCAGACGATGCCGTGCATTCAAACGCTAACGTTGATATCAACGGCGGCGACTTTGATATTAAAACAGGTGACGACGGGATGCATTCCGATAGCACGTTAGCGGTTGCAGACGGTAAAATATCAATAACTAAAAGCTATGAGGGGCTGGAAGGCACAATTATCAACATCAAAGGCGGAACAATAAGCTTAGTTTCAAGCGACGACGGGATTAACGCTGCAGGCGGTGTTGATTCAAGCGGTACCGCTACCGCACGCCCCGGCAGACCCGGACGTCCAGGAGATAACTTTTCTGCCGGCAACGGTTCCATAGTTATCAGCGGAGGCACGCTGACGGTTAATGCTTCCGGCGACGGAATCGACTCTAATGGTACCATACAGGTTACAGGCGGACTTATTGAGGTTGCAGGACCCACGGGTGGCGGCAACGGTAATTTGGATTATGATTCCACAGCTACTCTCAGCGGTGGCACGCTGATGATATACGGAACAAAAGACATGGCGCAAAACTTCACTTCTGCCACCGGCCAAGGTGTTGCCATGTTCAACGTAAATAACCAAAGTGCCAATACAACTATTGCATTAAAAGATTCATCCGGTAACACACTGCTTAGTTTTTCTGCTGCAAAAAGCTATGCCAACGTATTGGTTAGCTGTGCAGAGCTTAAACAGGGAGCGTCCTACACGCTATCGGCCGGCACATACAGCACAACATTTACTCTTTCAAGCTTAATATACGGCAGCGGCAGCGGCGGCTTCAGACCGTAAAAAAATCCTCTTACTGTTATGTAAGAGGATTTATTTTTTAAATATCAAGATAATCTTTTCTGTATGATACTTTAAATTCATCAGCTAAAGCTTTTAGCTCTTCATCTTTAATAACGTTAATTACCTGCATATTCGCTGTAAGCATATATAATTGTGCAGCTTTTTCCACCGTTTCGATAAGGCCAAAAGCTTCGTCAAGACTGTTGCCGGTGCCGTAAATACCGTGTATGCCCCAAACAACAAGTCGGTGATTAAGCATTTTTTCTGCAGTTGCTTCACCTATTTCCTTAGTACCGCAAACCATCCAGGGGAGCACGCCTATACCATCGGGAAATACAATAATGCACTCGCTGCAAGTCTGCCATAGAGAACGTGTAAACGCCCTTTCTTCTAATGGGTGAACTCTGTTCATAGCCAACGTATACGTAGGATGACTGTGGACAACAACCCTATGATTTGGGTCTACCGATAATCTCGCCTTATGACTCATCAAATGAGCGGGCAGCTCGCTGGTAAACTTACCGCCGTCTTTAAAGCCCCAAAGCAGCTCAGCCTGCTGTCCATCCCTTGATATCCTTATGATACCAAGGTTAGTCTCAGGATCCTTCTCTACGTTTTTAAAGTATTTACCCGTACCTGTTACAATAAATATTCTTTCTGCAAGGTCTATTGCATCAAAACCCAACGGTAGCACTCTAAGCACGTTGTTTAAATCCAAATAGTTCTCAACTTCTTCTTTATGAAGCAAACAGCTTATATTTCCACCGTTGCGCTCATCCCAGCCAAGTCTGTACATATTTGACGCTGTTTCCGCCATTTCTTTCACAAACGGAGCATTTAAAATATCGATCATACTCTTTTTACCAATACTTCCCTTTCGTATTCTTTTATAACGGACAAATAGTCGGAAACAACGCCTTCCCTATCCAAAAGCTCTTGCCAAATATCACCAAACGGTGCCGTTTTAAGCTCCTCATTTAAGACCATAAGCTCTGTCATTTCCCCATTATCCTGCAAGGCTTTCATCCTTTCAAAGGGCATCAATAGTGCGCAAAGCATTGCCTTCTGTAAGTTCCTTACACCGGTAACCCATGCTGATATTCTGTTGATAGATGCATCAAAATAATCGGTTGCAAGGAAAACTCTGTCAAGAGCATTGCATTTAACGATCTCGGCAGCAATATCTCTGCACTCGTCGTCAAACAACACTACGTGGTCAGAGTCCCATCTAACGCCCCTCGTTACGTGCAGAGCAATTTTTTCATTGAAAAGCAACAATGCCGAGATCTTATCCGCAACAGATTCCGTTGGATGGTAATGACCGTTATCCATAAGCGGGGTTATTCCCTTGTAATCGGCATAAGACAGACAAAACTCAGCAGAACCTACGGTATAACTTTCAAGACCTATGCCGAAGACTTTAGACTCTAAAGTAATATACACTTTGCTTTTATCGTATTCGGTTGCAAGTATTTCATCCAAGGACTGCTTAAACCTCATACGAGGACCGAGCTTGTCTGCAGGTATATCCTTGTATCCGTCGGGAATCCATATATTCATTACACAAGGATAGCCTGTTTCTTCAGCAAAATACTGGGCAATTTTTAAGCAAGCAATACCGTGTGCCACCCAATATTTTCTTGTTGTTTCATCGGGAGAAGAGAGCGTTAATCCGTCCTTTACCATAGGATGCGCAAAAAAGGTTGGGTTAAAATCTATACCCATGCCCCTCTCTTTAGCATACTCTACCCATTTTTCAAAATGGATAGGCTTAAGGTGATCTCTGCCCACCCTTCCGTCTGTAATTGCATAAGAGGCGTGCAGATTAAGCTTTTTCTTGCCGGGTAAAAGTGCAAAAACCTTATCAAGGTCTGCCATAAGCTCAGTATATGTACGAGCTTTTCCGGGATAATTACCGGTAGTTTGTATCCCCCCCGAAAGTGCTTCTCCGTTATCAAAACCAACAACGTCGTCTCCCTGCCAACAGTGAATGGATATTGTAAGATTTTTCAATTCGTTTATGGCTTTTTCCGTATCAACTCCATAAGATTCATAAATTGTCTTAGCTTCAGAATATCGGTTCATAAGTTATCCTCCTATCGGGGTAATATTAAAAGAATCTTTAATCATGCTGCGTGCGCAGTCAAGCGTCATCGCTTTGTCAAGATACATCATCTGGCTTAACAAATTTCCCAGTGCCGTAGCTTCAACAGGGCCTGCAAAAACTGTTTTTTCTGTATATTTTGCCGTAAGCTCATTCAAAAAGCCGTCCTTGCTGCCACCGCCGATTATATGCACTGCTCCAAACTCCCTGCCGGAAAGCACCTCAAGTTCCTTAACGGTTTTGGCATACGACAAAGCCAAAGAATGGTATACAGAGGAGAGTACATCTCCAAGAGGCAATTTTTCATCACCCAAAACGTCTCTCAAAGCATTTAGCATATCATCCGGAGCAGTCAAGCGTTCGTCATTCGGGTCAAAGCATTCGGTATAGGTACCGGCTTTTGCAAGATTCATCATCTCATCATAGCTGTATTTTTTTCCTAAACTTTTGCGTATTCCCTGAAAAAGCCACATTCCCATAATATTTTTTAAGAACCTATATGTACCGCACACTCCGCCCTCGTTGGTTAAGTTAGCTGTTCTCGCCCCTTCGCTTAGAACGGGATGCTCATTTTCGGCCCCCACAAGACTCCAGGTGCCGGAGCTGATAAATATACCGTCACCTTCAAGTGGGCACGCTGCAACAGCGGAAGCTGTATCATGACTCGGACACCATATAACCTCTGCATTATACCCCACTTTTTCTGTAATTTCATGGGAAAAGCAGCCTAAGGGCATAGAAGGATTCGACAGCTCTCCAAACAGCTTTTCAGGTAAACCCAAGCGTCTGATAATGTCGAGATCCCAACACCGTGTTTTGGCATTTATAAGATTGGTAGTGGTTGCGTTTGTGTATTCGTGCCCCATTATACCGGTAAGCTTATACGATAAATACTCCGGCAGCATAAGCATGTGGGCGGCATTATCCAAGCGACCGCTTTTCTTATCGCAATACAAGCGGAAAATTGTATTAAAATTTTGATGCTGTATCCCTGTTAGAGAATATAGCTCCTTAGGGGATATCAATGATGCAACTTCTTCTTGTACCAAGGCAGTTTCACCGTCACGGTAAGCATAAGCCGGATATATTTCTCGGCAATGCTTGTCCAAAAGAACGTAATCCACGCCCCAGGTATCTATGGCAACGGTAACGGGTACTTTACCAATTGTTTTACACCGGGCAATACCGCATACGACCTCATTAAATAACCGCTCGGTATCCCATATCAATCTACCGTCAACATTATCCATGCCGTTTTCAAAACGATAGATCTCCTCTGTACAAATTTTTCCATTGGCAATATAGCCCAATATGTGCCTCCCTCCGGAAGCACCAATATCAATTGCAAGATGATAAGTCATTTTCCCACCTCTTTGTTATAATTATACTCCAAAAATGACAAATATCAATATTTTTTAAAATATTTTAAAAGTCGGCAGACATACAACGCTCTACCGACTTTGGTCATTAAATATTCTTTATTGCCTTTAAATGCAAATTAGAAAGCTCTGCGTGTCCTTTAAAATTCGGATGCGGATCGAAAGAAAAACTCATCGTAGAAAGATTTAAAGAAGCGTTTACCAAATTACCTTTGATTTGGAAATAGTCATATGTGTCTACAAGAACACATCCCTTTTCATCGGCAATTCTTCTTATTTCCTTATTAATTTCCGATACCCATTTATCGGATATGCTTCCCATATCAAAAGAAATATCTAAATAAGGAACAGACAGGTTTATGCCGTTATAAGGGCTGTAAACCGTCATTATAACGATATCTGCATCAGGGGCACGGCGTCCCAGTTCATCTAAGATATAGACAAGGTCGCTTTTCAACGCTTCTACACCGGCACTCATTTGTAACGCAAATCCTTCGCCCTCGATTTCCGCTTCAATTGCCTTTATGGCATCGGTAACCACCGAGCTGCTCAAAGCGTCGTTATCAACAGTCGGAGACTGATTGACCAGTGAAGGCATGTGCTTCTCTACAACCCTTAAAAACGGTTGAAGCAAATTGTTTGCACCAATGCATACGCTTATCAAATCAGCATCGTCTACGCTCTCGCAACCGTCGTTAAGCAGTTGAATAAGCCCTTGGGTTGTAAGCCCGTCAATTGCATAATTGGTAAGGCTTACTTCGGTATTTACAAGAACCTTATCCAAAGAAGCTGTAAGCAGTGCAGGATAAGACATTGTTAGCGGGTCAGCAAGACCGTATCCTCGCGCAATGGAATCTCCAAGCGCTACGTAATTTAGTTCCGTCATCTTATAAAACTTTGAATCCGAAAACGCTGGCGCAGCTATAGATTCAAAACTCTCCTCACTTGTTTCTTCACTGATTATGCTTTCAGCACTCTCACTCGACTCCAAAACACTCTCTTCCGTGGGTTCCCGGGATAAAAGAGATGCTTCATCGCTGTCGGCCCTGCTTTCTTCATTACTTGAAGAGCACGAGAACAAACATATAGACAACGCAAACGCAAGAAAAATCAAAAGTATTTTCTTAGTCACCAAAATCGCTCCGTTTCATTAATTGTAAATGCGTTTTATTTTCTTGGAAGTAGTCTTTTCAAACTCTGTTTTTCTGATTACGATTTGCTTTATAACCTTATACGGCGGCTGCTTCTTATTGAACTCGCTGATGTGCTTTTTAATCTCAGCCTCAACGTCTGTAATCCCCTGATTGGCGGCAAGCTCGTAATTTGGATATATCTCTACCCCAAGGGCTTTATCATCGCTATCGGAGATTTTAGCTGCAGAAACTACCACTTCGGCAATATACGGAATATCCATTAACTGCTCTTCAATTTCCTCGGGATAAATATTTTTACCGTTTTTAAGAACAATTAAATTCTTCTTTCTTCCGGTAATATATATAAACCCGTCCTTATCAATTTTACCTATATCTCCCGTATGGAAAAAGCCGTCCCTGATAGCCTCTTTTGTTGCCTCGGGGTTCTTGTAATACCCAAGCATTACGTTTTTTCCCTTAACAAGTATCTCGCCCTCTCCGTTTTCGTCGGGGTTATCAATTTTAACGACCGTATCCTTTAAAGGCAAGCCAACAGATCCGTTTCTGTAATATTCGGGGCGATTAATTGAAATAAGCGGACCGCACTCCGTAATACCGTAACCGTTTATGATTATAATTCCTATGCTTTCAAAAAACTCCATTATATGACTTTTAAGAGGGGCGCCGCCGCAGATAAACACTTTCAACTCTCCGCCAAAAGTATCATGTATATCTTTAAACAGGGTTTTTCTTTTGTCAATCCCCAGCTTTAACAGCCCATTACTAAGCTTTTGCGCAGCCTTAAATTTTTTCGTTATTCCCTTATCTTCAATCGTGGCGATAATGCGTCTGTAAAAATTCTCGGCATATAGCGGCACTATCTGCATTTCGGTTGGCTTATACTTCTTAAAATTGGGCAATATGGTACGCAAGCTTTCGTTTATAGAGGTTGTAACACCGCCAAAGAACATCGAAAGCAAACCGCAGGTTGCCTCATAACAATGATTATACGGAAGCACAGACAAATTGCGTTCAGTTATACGCATAAGCTCTTGGCTTTTTACAACGTTAAAGCACAGGGTTTCTTGAGAGAGCATAACAGCCTTACTTTTTCCTGTGGTTCCCGACGTATATATAAGCTGCTTAAGCTCTTTTACCTTAGGCACAACGTCCAAAAAGCGAGTGTCCCCCTCTTCTGCAAGTCGCTCACCGTTTTGCTTAAGCTCATCCAATGCATAATCTCCGCTAACAAGTGGAACTGCGCTATCCATAACTATATATTTTTTTACATTAGTAAGCCTTTGACGCAGCGCTTCTATCTTCTTACTAACCGAAACCGTATAAAATACCGCTTCACATTCAGAATGCTCAAGTATATTTCCTATGTCCTCAACAGAAAGCTCTTTATCAACCGGAGTTACCACCGCCTCTGTTATTAGATTGGTAAAATACGTTAACACCCAAGAATAGCAATTGTCACCGATTATAGCAACGTGACTTTTTCCAATACCTAAGCTGTAAAGAGCGGTTCCCAAATAATCAACTTGCTTTTTAAATTCGGAGAAGGTAACCGAATAATCCGTTCCTCCCATTCTGTATCTGAATGCATCCTTTTCTGCATACAATTCCGCCGTAGAATCCACAAGCGTGCGTATACTGTCACAAGGGCGCACATCATAGTAAGGATAATTCTTTTTTCTGTTTTTATACATGTTACACCTCAAAAAATTGACTTTATGTGCGATAGCACTTTTACGATTATCAACATATAACTTTATTATAAACCTAATATAAATTGAGAGGTATAATCTAATGGCTATCCCCGTTACAATATCAAATTGCGGCGCTGTCACCGGCGCTGTTTTCAGTAACAATTCCGTATATGCGGTAAACGGCGTTGATTGTACAGTAAAAAACGTATGCGACGATTGCTGTTTTAGCACGTTTCGCCCCTATAGCTTTTTATCCAAAAACTGCGGTTGTACATTGGCAATAAGCGGATTTTGCAGTAACAGAGTTTACATACTTGACTGTTGTTTTAAAGAAATCGGCAGTATTTGTTTTTCCTTTGACTACGGCCCCTTGCTTGCCGCATACCTAACGGAAGGCAATAAACTGATTTTAACCTACAGAAAAACGGTTATTATCGCAAACACCAACGGCAGCTATATGGATACAATAGCTACATCTTCCTGCGATGACAGCGATTTTATAGCCGCAATATTAACAGACGGCGGGTTGCTGACAGCATTTAACGACGGTAACCGTGACACAATACAAATAAGATATGGCGACGGTACCACGCAAAGCTGCACGTTACCCCGTTGTGTAGGCATTAAAAGTTTTGTTGTCAACGATGACTGCAGCATATACGGTCTGTTTTCAAAAGGATATCCTTATAGATATTTATTACCCATAGTGACAGACGGTATGTTTAACTGTGTGTCAGAAGAGTGTTTTGGAACAAATATTTGCAGCATTTTTTAAATTTTACAACATTATTGTTGAAAACAAAAAACAAATGTGCTATGCTGATTTAAATGAGCAAAGTAAAAGGAGGTACAAGAATGTACGGTTCTTCAGGAACAGCTAACCATGCCGAGCATTCGGTAATTGTAAAACCCACACTTAAAACCAAACTTATTAAAATAGGTCTTTTTGCAGGCGCAATCTTCATTTTTGTAGGTATATTTGCCCTGCTTAGCTTAATAGGTTATGACTTTTTACTTCTTCCCAGCTCTGTAATGATTATCGTGCTTGAGGTGTTTGGTATTTGGTACTTTTGGAAATACACATCTATCGAATACGATTATATAATTTCAACGGGTGATATTTCCGTTGACGTAGTTTACGGCGGTAGATCCAGAAAAAATATGTTTACCGTTAAAATTTCCACAGCATCGTTAATCGCTCAATACAACGGAAACGAAGCACCCGAGGAAAAGAATGCGGAAATCGTATATAAGTGCGTAAGCTCTTTTGAGGCAAGCAATATCATATACATCGTCTTTAAAGATGAAGACGGCAAAAACTGCATCGCTTACATTGAATCCACACAAAAATTTGCAAAGTTGTTAAAGTTTTATAACAGCTCGGCCTGCAAGATTTCGACGCTATGAAAACTGAAAACGTATATCTCGCCGCCCAAATCAAGGCAATGGATGAAGGGTGCGGAATCGATCCGGACGTTTTAATGGACGCAGCGGCAGACGCTTTGCTTGAGACTGTATGCGCCAACAGCCGTGATGACGATAAAATTTGTGTTGTATGCGGCAAAGGCAACAACGGTGGAGATGGGTATGCCTTAGCATACAAACTTCTAAGCGCTTCAAAAAACGTGTTTGTCTGCGCCGTTGACTTGCCTGCATCGGTACTGGCAATTAAATACCGCGGTTTGTATGAGGAAAACGGTGGTGTTTTTGTTGCTGTTGATACTATTGCAGCAGAAAACTACAACGTAATCGTGGACTGTATGTTCGGCTTTTCCTTTAAAGGCGCACTTAAGGGTAACGGTGCAAAAGCCGCAGAGCTTATAAACGGCAGTAACGCTTTTGTTATTTCCGCTGATTTACCCAGCGGTCTGTGTGCAGACAGCGATGAATTGCCGATTTTGGCAGTTAAAGCAGACGTATGTTGTACTTTTACAGGCAATAAGTGTTGCCTTGTTAGTTATCCGTCAAAAGCACTTTGCGGCAGGGTGATTGTTAAAGACATTGGCATTCCCGAAGAAACCATAGAACGCTTTGTTCCCTTTGCTTATACTGATGGCAAGGTTTGGCTTAACAGTTTACCCCAAAGGGAAGAAAACAGTCATAAGGGAACTTTTGGTACCCTTAGCGCTTTGTGCGGAAACGAAGAAATGTGCGGCGCTGCATTCTTGGCTTGCAACGCTGCCTACAGAACCGGCGTTGGACTTGTAAAGCTTTACACGGAAAAAGCTTGCGGACAGGTAGTAAAAACTATGTTACCCGAAGCAATTATTACCGATATATTCAGCGCAAGCACAATACTCAACGCAAAAAGCAAGGCTTTGCTTTTAGGTTGCGGTTGCGGAAGAACCTATGATGGCATAATTAAAGAATTGCTTTGTGATTCCACAATCCCTGCAGTTATTGATGCTGATGGCATAAATTGTATAGCAAGCGACATAGAATTATACAAGTCTGTCAAATGCCCCATAGTTATTACGCCGCATCCTGCAGAAATGGCACGCCTTACAGGTAAAAGCACAGCGGAAGTAAACGCAACAAGAATAAAGACAGCCCTTGATTTTGCAACAGATTTTGGTTTTACAGTTGTTTTAAAAGGTAAGGCTACGGTTGTTGCATCTCCCGACGGAAGGGTTTATATTAACCAAACGGGCAACAGCGGTCTTGCAAAAGGCGGAAGCGGCGACGTTTTGTCCGGCATTATCGCTTCCCTTTTGGTGCAAGGTGCTGATACGTTTACTGCAGCAGTTGTGGGTGTATATATCCACGGCGCCGCGGCGGATGCTTTGAAGGATACAAAAGGCACATACGCCATGTTACCCTCCGAGCTGGCAGAAGAGGCAGGCAAATTATTATATTTTAGGTGATTATTTGAAACGACCTGTTTATTTTGTCATGTTGTTAATGATGCTGCTTGGTTTATGCGGTTGCACGGATACCGCCGATTTTAAGTTTGTAAAAAAAGGAGAATATAAAGTTATAACGGAAGATGGCGATATTTCTTTTATAGCCGTTCTTGACGGCAATTATGAGAAATACACCTTTACTTCCCCGAAAACCGTTTACGGACTTACGGCAACAACCTATGATGGTGTAAATTACACCCTAAATTTTGACGGTATTGAAAAAGAGTGTTTTTCCGAAGCGATAAAAGTTGCCACGGATTTTTCTGCTGCTGCCGAGCTGTTGGAGCTTAATGGCAAAGTCAACAAAAATAGGCTTTGTGCTTGCGTTGACGGACAAAAGGCTGAGGCTGTTATAGGCAAAAGCAGCGTTACGGAAATAGACTTTACAGATGGAAAAGATACAAGGAATTATAAAATTATAACGGAGGCTACGGGATGAAGAACCGTACAGAAGCAATAATAAATATTAACGCAATCAAGAGAAACGCTTTGAACATTATGTCAACTTTGCAGAATAATTGCCGTATGTTGGCTGTTGTTAAGGCAAACGCTTACGGACACGGTGCAATCCCGGTATCTAAAGCGTTATACGATATTGGCGTAAGGAATTTTGCCGTTGCCACGGCAGAAGAAGGCGCAGAGCTGCGAAACGCAGGACTTGAAGGTGAAATTTTGGTTTTGGGAAAAACTGCACCTGAATACCGTGACCTTCTTGTTGAATACGATTTATGCCAAACCTGCGACAGCGTTGATTATGCAAAATCCATTGTAAAAAACGGACTGCCTAAATTGCATATCAAAATAGATACGGGCATGAGCAGGCTGGGCTTTTATTGCCACGATGCAGCTGAAGCTGATGCGTGTGTGAACAGCATTATGCCTATCTTTAATGAAATCAAAGACGTAAAGATAAATGGCATTTTTACCCACTTTGCCGTTGCCGATGAAGCCAACGATGATTTTACCAACAAGCAGTTTAACGCTTTCTTTGCGGTAACTGAAGGCTTAAAGGCTAAAGGTTACAGCATTGGATTAAGGCATTGCTGTAACAGCGCTGCGACAATTAAATATCCCCATATGCACCTGGATATGGTACGTCAAGGTATAGGGCTTTACGGTTTAGAGCGTTCTGTGCCGAAATTTCCGATGTTCCCTGCTATGACGGTTAAAGCACGTATAGCTTCTGTAGGCGTATTGCAAGCAGAAGATACGGTAAGCTACGGTAGAACCTTTAAAACGGACAAGTCCCTAAAGCGTGCAGTTGTTTCCTTTGGTTATGCGGACGGTATGCCAAGGCTGCTTTCGGGAAAATATTCGGTTAAGGTCAACGGTCAAGCTGCGCCGATTTTAGGCCGTATTTGCATGGATATGTTTATGATTGATGTCAGCAATATCGAATGCAACGAGGGCGACGCCGCCGTAATTTTCGGAGAAGGTGGCGAGGTTAGTACAATGGCAGATATCATAGGCACGATAAATTACGAAATCGTCTGCGGTATTTCACAGCGTGTGCCGAGGTTTTATATTAACTGACATGAAACGAAGAACAGACAGCATTATAGGTACGGCGCCCTCTTTGTTCTATTTTTTAAGCTTTACCGTTGGCTTGCCCATGACCATGATAGGAATATTTGTCGGCATAGCCATGCTTATCATAGGCAGAAAGCCAAAAATGTTTTATCGGTGTATATGCTTTCCTTTGCGCAAATCGAACGGTTTTTCCTTGGGGTGTTTTATATTCGTGGGCAACAACTGCAAGGAAGCCGTCTACGTACACGAGCTTGGCCACTCCGTTCAAAACTGTTTATACGGTCTGTTAATGCCATTTATTGTATCTGTGCCATCGTTTATTCGTTATCATTACAGACGCTTTTGTACAAACAAGCTGCACAAGCGGTTAACTGCAGGTTATGAGAGCGTTTGGTTTGAAGCCGAAGCTACCGCCTTGGGAAAAGACTATATTAAACGCATAGAAAAAAGGAATTGAAAGCGTGTGCTTTCAAAGCCCTTACTATTGTTTATTTTACTATAACTTTTACAAACTTATTTTTGCCCTTGCTTAATACA
>JAZUNS010000153.1:0-36184 GCA_045604285.1 Eubacteriales bacterium | reverse complement strand
CTGCACTTTCGGTATCCTTGAACTTTCTGAAAGGAGGAAGTGTAAAGGTAGGCTGTCTCTCGGTGGTGTCGGTCATTATATCGAGGAGATAGTCATGAGTGAGGTAGGTGATAAGACCGTTTGCCTTATAGGTAGCGGTTTCAAGCTCTACTGCCTTGGTAAGACCTGCAAGAGCAGCGCCGCTGGCAAGAGTATCACGAAGCTTTTTAAATTCTGCAGCGTATTCTTCCGCGGTAAGAGCAGCAACGCCAACAACCTTAAGCTCATCCTCGGTAAGATTTTCCTTAAGCCACTGACCTGCAGCGATTTCAAGTGCAGCACCTGCGGTAAGAAGCTCAACGGTGGTAACCTGCATTCTGGTAGAACCGGAAACTGCCATGTTACCTACGAAAATGCTGATGGGCTTGATGTTGGGTCTTGCAAATACCATACGCACTCTCTCAAGGTGCTCACAAAGGATCTCCTTGGGATTGCAGTAGAGGTAATAAGTGGTGCAACCGCGCTTGTCAGCTTCTATAACGGAGCCGTTAATACTTGCGGAAAGGCCGCACTCTGCAAGGCCTATAAGAACGTCACCTTCGCCAATGCCTGCGTCAACAACCTGACGAGCACCGAAGGTCATATAGTCTTCAAAGTTTTCAACGGAACGAACGAGCGCTCTGTCACCACCGGTGGTGAAGCTGTTGCAGCATTCGCAAATTTCAAGGAAGGTCTGAGCCTTTGCGGGGATCTTGGAAACCAAAGAGTTCCAGAACAAACGCCATGCGCCGTCAAGCTGGATAGCCATTCTGCCGGATGCGCCAACGCTGGAGAAAACGAATTTCTTGCGCTGGTCCATAACACGCTTAACGTCATTAACAAGATCCTTAAAGTTTTCGGTCTCGAAAGCTTTAGCTGCAACGTCTGCTATGTCAAGGTCTGCAGAAAGTATCATCTTGATACCTTCGGAAGTATCCTTAGCGATAGTAGCGCTGAGATTTCTGGTGCGAGGGTTGGACTGCTCTGTAGGAATTACGCCGAGATGAAACTGTTTTTCATTCTCGATAAAATCCTTAGCCGCGTCCTTGTAATTAGTAATGTTTTTGTACTCCAAAACTGAATACCCCTTTCGTATTCTTATAATTTTGCACGAATATACGCATTCTGTGTTTATTGTACCACCCTTTTTAATATTTTGCAATAGATGATTTTGAGTTTTACAAAGTTTTTTCTATATTTTGTAATTAATTTCGTGTTTGTAGGGCATTGCTTCAACTGCATGAGGTCTGCTCACGGCAACGGAAGCCACCTTACAGGCAAAATCACACGCTGTTTTTAGAGTTGCGCCGCATCCTACGGCATAGGCCAAAGCGCCGTTAAAGCAATCACCGCCGCCGGTTGTATCCACGGCAACTACGGGATACGAGTGAATTTTGTGCCATGTTCCTTCGGAGAAAAGCTCTGCTCCGTCGCCGCCAAGGGTTACTACCGCATTTTTAACGCCTGCCTGCTCCATACCTATTTTGTAATCTGCCCCGAATAAAGTTTGTGCCTCCTGCTGATTTGGGGTAATTATATCCGCCAAGCCAAGTAAAGATTTATCCACGTTAACTGCAGGTGCGGGATTAAACACGATATATACGCCATTTTTCTTAGCAATCTCTATAGCCCTAAGGTTGGCTTCGGCAGATACTTCGTTTTGAAGTACAAGTATATCAGCGTTTTCAATCTCCTCACGGAATGCATCAACATCGTCTGCAGAAAGCATAGCTGCGGCACCGCCGTAAACGGTTACACGGTTTTCGCCATGCTTATCGGTCAAGATACACGCACAGGCACAGGGCACGGATTTATAGGCAACCAACGGCTTTACGTTTTCTTTTTTTAATAGTTCTATACAGTCATTGGATGCACTGTCATGACCGAAAGCGCCCAAAAATCTAACTTCGGCACCTAAGCGTGCGGCAGCTATCGCTTGGTTATATCCCTTGCCGCCGGGCTCGGTAAAAAGGCTTTTTGCTGATAAGGTTTCGCCTTCCTCGTGGAAATGGTCAACCTCCATAAATATACTGTTGCCGCCCAAGCCGATTACAGTTATTTTCATTTTTCAAAAACGCTCCCTTCCCTCTTCATGGCGCCTCGTGTAAAGCTACCGAACGGAGGCATTTTTTTATCGTAAGCGTTGAAGATAGCAATAATCTCATCTTCACTTTCGTTGGTAAACATAACTATATGACCGCCGCCAATCTTATCACACTTATCAATAAGGTAAGTGGGGACGGAATTGTAAACCGTATTTCTGTGACCGTATTCCCTTATTACGGGAAAGCTTGCACCGGTTTTATCTTTTATGCAGCAGGTACATTTACCTTTCTTTTTACAACCTACGGCGTTGGTAATAATACAGCTTTCGGTGTGCATCAATGGAATACGCCCGTACACGATATATTCGGCAGGGATAGTGCTTTTAACAGCCCTTGGGTGAACCTCGGGCGAAAGCACTAGGCTGCTAAGCCCCCATTCACCCAGCAATGACGCCGTGTTACCGTTAGTGACGTTAAATATATAATCGCCGTGGATCATACTATTGCGGCAATAGGGTAAATGTGCAAAGTTTGACAGAGTAAACTGCCCCACCCCGTTTTCTGTTGCCTTTTTTATCAAAGACTTTACGTCCCTTTTATCTTTTGGGAAAATCACCCTCGGTAAAACAAGAGATAATTTTTCCGTTTGCTTAATTTTGGGCAACTCTGACCACAGCGGCAGCTCTACCCTTTTGCATTTGGATAGTGCAATACTAAGCACCCTTTCAGACGGGATTCCCCCTTCAAAGCGTGCCACAAGGTAAGGCCCGCAAGATTGCCCGGCACAAGGCAGCGGATTTGAAACAAGTGCCTGCTCTTTGCGAGCCGGAGTATTTGATTCTACGATCAAATCCCAAAGCTTTGTAACGGCGCTGCGTCTAAGCTCGTTAACCGAGGACATCGGGAGAATAAGCCCCTCATCAAGCTCTACCGTCACCTCTGCGGAAAAAGGCGTGCCTCCCGTTTTGGCAAGTCTTGTTTTTAGCTCTGCTTCGGAGATAGGTTTGGTGCGGGCTTCTTCAGGTACCGCACCGTATACCTCGGCAAAGTAATTGCCGATTTTGGCGCTGACATAAGCCCTTTCGTCACGGGCAATGCGGCAGAATATTTTAAGGTGCAGCTTTTTTTCTTCTATTCGTATCTCGGCGTTTTTGCTTTTAAGCTTATCGCTTTCAGTTCTTATGCCAAACATATCCTTGCCTACTTTGCCGACAAAATACCCGTCGGTAAAGCCGCTGCGTGAAAAAGCGTTGACAAGTCTTTCCTTTTCAAAAGCGGTAGGCTTTCTGTTTTCATCTATTAAACTTCTATATATGCTTACCGTTTCATAAACGTATTCCGGGCTTTTCATCCTGCCTTCTATTTTTAGGCAATCAACGCCCATTTCAGCAAGCCTTGGCACGTGGCCGGCAAGGCACAAATCTTTTAAAGAAAGGGGATATTTGCCGTTATAGCTTTGTCTGCAGGGTTGAGCACATTCGCCACGGTTGCCGCTTCTGCCACCGATAAAGGACGACATAAGACAGCCGCCGCTTTGGCAAACACAAAGAGCACCGTGAACAAAAACCTCTGTTTCAATATCTGCCGCCGCTATTTCTTCAATATCGCTTGCAGCAGCTTCCCTTGCTATGACAACTCGGCTTATGCCCATTTTTTTCAAGTATTCTATGCCGTCTGCGCTGTGCTGTTGCATTTGAGTTGATGCGTGTATGGGCAGTGAAGGGAATTTGTTTTTTAAAGCTTTTACAAGGCCCAAATCCTGCACTATGTAAGCATCCGGCGGAGTGGTTGCTTCAAGCTCTGCTACCATGGCAACAGCATCGGATATTTCTTTATCAGAAACCAGCGTGTTTAAAGTAATATATATTTTTACGCCGTATAAACGGCAAAGGCGAAAGGCTGTTAAAAGCTCTTCGCCCTCAAAATTACCTGCAAAAGCACGGGCATTAAAGCCCTTGCAACCAAAATATACCGCATCGGCACCTGCCCACACTGCTGCCTTAAGTGAATCCAGACTGCCGGCGGGAGCAAGCAGTTCAAGCTTTTTCAAGCTTGCACCTCCTTAAAATACAATACCGAATTTTATTTGCAACCAAATAAGCAACGCTACCTGTGCCACAATCATCACCGGGATAAAAAACATAAAGCTGAAATGCTTAGTCTTGTGTCTTACGGTAAGCATTGTAATATACATAAAAAGTGCGCCGCCGATGGCAGATATGCCAAACAAAACCTTCTCCGGCACTCTTCTGTTGCCCTTGCGGGCAGCCCTTTTATCATGTACGCAAAGAATTACGGCAATAAGCGAAACCAAACCTAAATAATACCACATAAGACTACCCTCTTCCTAACAGATATATCTTTTTTATAAACTGACGCACAAGATATTTGGTGCGGATATAGCGGCTCTTTGCCATTAACGCTACCGTATATTTATCTTGCTCCTTCAGCATAGCTCTAACTTCATCACGCAACTCTGTCAGTCCGCGCTTAGACGTGTAAAAAAGAATGCCCTTGGCAAGCTCTAAATCAAAATCCGTCCTTAAAGCCTTCATATCCTCGGCAAGGTATAGGCGCATTTCGTCCTTATATATATGCTTTAGCTTTTCGGAAAGCTGTCCTCTATAGGTGCGGAGCAGGCACAGCTCTTCATCATAAAACCAAAAACGGCAGCCGCTTGCCGCAAGACTTTTCCAATATAGCTTGTCCTGAACGTAGCGAAACTTGGTGTTAAAGGGTGGAACCTTATCCATTGCTGCCTTGGGGATAAGCATGGTAAAATAGCAAATATTGCCGCCGGAAATAAGCAAGCGATATATTTCTTCACCGCTTTTTAAACCGTTTAGTTTTTTATGGGGACGGAAAAGCTTTTTCCCCTTAGCGTCGATAAGCCCCGTTTGACAGCACACTATTGTGTTGCCGTCACTTAAGTTTTTATCGCAAAGCTCTTTAATCTGCCTGCTTAACAGCTTGGGCTTTAGCAAATCGTCGTGAGAAAGCCATACAAAAAAATCACCCTTCATGTGGGAAATACCCAGATTAAGAGCAGAAGAGACGCCACCGTTGGGCTTGGACAAATGGATGACCTTATCACCGAAAGATTCTATGACGGCGGCGGTTTTGCCGCCGTCGTCAGAGCCATCGTCAACAACAATTATTTCTTTGTTTTCGTAATCCTGAGCAAGGGCACTTCTTATAGCGTTGCCCAAATAATCAGCACCGTTATACACGGGCATGATTATTGAAATTAAAGGCTTGTTCAATTTAAGACCTTACGCATATCGGCAAAGCTGCGCACTATGCCAAAGCCTGCGCCCTCGTAAATTTTTCTTGCGGGATTGGTGGTGCCGGTAAACAGCGACATAAAGGCAGCACCTTTTTCGGAATGGCTTTTACACATATTGGCAAAAAGAATCTTACCTATGCCGTGCTGTCTGTACTCCGTATGCACGCCGATACCGCAAAACATACCTCTACCCTCGGGTGAGATTGTAAGCGGGCCGGTATAGCCAACAACTTTACCGTTGTGAGTGGCAACAACAATGTCCTGATCCAAGCGAGACAGAACCTGCTTGCGCCAGCCTTCGTTTTTAATGTTATCGAAAAATTCGGGAAAGCCGTAATGACGGTTGCCGTCATAATAGCCTATTTCTATATCCATAGCCTTCAAACGTTCGATACCCTCTGCAATTGCAGCAGGATAAACGTAATCGGAAAGAGGCAGGTAGTATGCGTTTTGAATAGCGTAATCCGTATAACCTTCTTTGGCAAAGAAGCGGTATGCGGCGCTTGCCATATCAACGCCCGGTGTGCCCGGATGGTCATGAGGTGCGGCGTTGGGGATATTCCAAGCTATCTGGCAGGGGTTGTAAAAAATAAGGTCGATTTTTTCAAGCAGCGGATTCTGCGCCTTAAGCTGTTCCTCTAAAGAAGCAAGTATCTGCTTTGCAACACCTTGCCCTCTAAGGTCCTGCCTTACGCCTATGTAGGTTATATAAGCAACCACTGCACCGTCTGCATAATTTGCAAAGCCGTAACCTGCAAGGCCCTTTTCGTCGGCGAGACCTGCAGATACGTGGTTTACACTGCTGCGAAGGAACAAATTGTCAAAAACCGCCTCGTCTATGGCTTTAAAAACTACGTCGCCGCTTTCTACATAGCTGTTCCAAATTTCAATACACTCTTTTTTGTGTTGCAAAGGGTTAACAGTCTTCATAATTATTCTCCTTCTTAATTAGCATTCGAATCTTTGATCGAAACGTATCCGATAGAATTGATCTTATAGCTATCGTTTTCATAAACTATTTCAAAGTTCATCACCCTGGCGGTTTCAGATCCTATATCGCTTCTGTACGTGCCGTTGTTTTCGTAGATCTTATAGCTGACCTGATAGTGCCAAAGGGCTACGCCGTCACGCGTCTCCCCCTGGTTAAACTTGACGTTTACCGTATGCACCTTTTGTGGTGTAAACCTTTCCTGTACAACAAAATTTTCCTTGTAAGCCTTTGACAAATAAGAGCTGTGGGAGGTTGCATCACCTTTTACCAAGGATTGAAAATAGTTGTAAAACAAAGCACGAACGGTATTGGTTTTCCCGTCAGCTTCGTCAAGGAAATATCCTACACCGCCATCGTCCTCAAACCAAACACGACGTTCCTTGGCCATGTATGCCGGATCGTCGGCAGGGTTTGCGTTATAGTCTGCAGGAAAAAAGTATATATCCCCGTTAGAGGCGGTAAAATCGAATTTTTCCTCCTCAAGGTTATCGTTAAGTAAGGACAATACTCCAAGCACGACAAGCAACACCGCAATAACGGCTGCTACGCCCGCAAATATAAGCTTTACGGCTTTTTTCTCCCTGCCTTTTTGACCGCTTTGCGGCAAAGAAGAGCCGATTTTTCTTTTGTTTGAAATGCTCATTTATTCTTTGCCTTTCTGACAAACATAAATATCACCAAGCCGACGAGGATCAGCCCCAAGGCAGACGGGATAACAACGTCCGGCGGAATCGTCCGCCTTTCTTCATTAACAGATGAATCACTTGCCTTTTCTTCGGACAACTGAGTACGCACGGTTTCCGGAAAAGCATAGTCACCGCAAATAAGGCTGTTTATACATTCGTATGTAAGCCTGCCGTTTTTATTGGGCTCGGTTCCTTCTAATGCGATGGCGCAATCATACAAATTATTGTATGCTTCAAAGGTAAACAAAACAGGCTTTGTTTTGCACTCCTTAAACCGACCTATACATTCAATCAAGGCTTTTAAAGGATTAACACTTTCTGCGTTCGGCACGCCTTCGAGTTCGAATACCACACCGCAGGACGAATTTTCAAGCCGTTCGGCAAAGGAACCGCCGCCGTAATAGCAGGCGTCCGCATCTGCATTGCAAGAAGATTCGGTATAAAAAAGGGTGGTTAATCCTTGTGCATCGGCAAGTGCAATGCAATGGTCTCTAAGCGAGGCATTCCCCTCGTATTCGTTGCCGAAATACAGACCGCTTAGGACTATATTGGCGTATTCTTCTTTATTGAAAGCGTATATAAGCGTTTGCAAAAAATATTCGCTGAAAGCCTTGGCTTCCGTCAAATCGTCATAGAATAGACCGGCGCACGGGAATGACACAAAAATCGGATATTTATCATCGTTTTGCATATACCCGTTATCTTTAAGGTCTTTGGCTGCCTGGTCTGCTGCTTTAAAGACACCGCCTGCAGTGGCAAGTTCATCCAAAAAAGTCATTATCTCTTCTGCGGTATCGGTTTTATTTTCCTGGGTAAAAACAACACCGTCGAACAGCTTACCCTTGCACATACCGTCTGTATCACAGTATTGCATTACCGTACGCAAGACGAAATAGTTAAGGGTGCTGCCCTCTCCCGCAGAGCCAAGCTGAAGCAAAGCCAAATACTGCGGCAGGCTCTTTTCTTCATCAGCAGATACGCTTACTGTGCCGAGCATAAAAGCAAACGCCAATATAAGGCATAAGATTTTTTTCATAAACGGCTGTACTTTTCCTATCTTTGGTCGAGGGGGGTATATGGCTTACGCTTGCTAACGTTTTTGAAAGCGGGTCTTGTTATCTTGCCGTTGTTTACCAGCTCCTCTATTCTGTGAGCACACCAGCCGGATATTCTTGCAACGGCAAAAATAGGCGTATAAAGCTCACGGGGGAGATCAAGCATACTATATACAAATCCGCTGTAAAAGTCGATATTTGCACTTATGCCCTTGTACATACGGCGTTCCGAGGCTATAACCTCGGGTGCCAAACGTTCAACTCTGGTATATATCTCAAGCTCGTCCATCCTGCCCTTTTCCGTTGCAAGCTCTTCAACAAAGCGCTTAAATACCCTGGAACGAGGGTCGGAAATTGAATAAACGGCATGACCTATACCGTATATCAAGCCTTTTTTATCAAAAGCTTCCTTATGCAGGATCTTTTTAAGGTACTCGCATATTTCTTCATCATCAGTCCAGTCGGAAACGTTTTGCTTAATATCGTCAAACATTTCAACAACCTTAATATTTGCACCGCCGTGCCTGGGGCCTTTAAGAGCACCTACTGCCGCAGTTATTGCGGAATACGTATCGGTACCTGTTGAGGTAACGACACGGGTTGTGAACGTGGAATTGTTACCGCCGCCATGGTCTGCGTGAAGTACCAAGGCAAGGTCAAGAAGCTTAACTTCAAGAGGCGTATAGTTGCCCTCGCCACGCAACAACAAAAGAAGGTTTTCGGCAGTAGACATTTCCTTGTTGGGAGCGTGTATGATCAGGCTTTTTCCGTCATGGTAATAGGAATACGCCTGATAACCGTAAACTGCAAGCATGGGGAAGATCGCTATAAGCTCCAACGATTGTCTAAGCACGTTGGCTATGTCGGTATCGTCAGCGTTGGCATCGTAGGAATATAAGGTAAGTATACTTTTAGCAAGAGAGTTCATCATATCTCTGCTTGACGCCTTCATAATTACGTCACGCAGGAAGTTTTTGGGCAAGCTGCGATAGCTTCGCAAAAGCTCTTCAAAATCATGAAGCTGAGATTTTGTAGGCATTTTGCCAAACAGCAAAAGATAAGTAGTCTCTTCAAAGCCGCATCTGCCATCAGACAAAAAGCCGTCAACTATCTCCTCAATATCTATGCCTCTGTAAAACAGCTTACCTTCGCAGGGGACAAGCTCTTCATCTACGATCGTGTAAGAATGCACCTCCGCAATCTCGGTAAGGCCGGTAAGAACGCCTTTACCGCTCATATCTCTAAGACCGCGCTTTACGTTGTATTTTGCATAAAGCTCGGGGTCGATGTATCCGTTGTCCTTGCAAAGTTTTGAAAGCTCTTCTATTTTCGTAGTAACCTCAGAAAAATGCGGATCTATTCTGTTCATTAATTAAAACCTCCTGTTAATAAATAACGGGTTAAATGCCTAAAACCACACCTGCCGCCGCACCTATTGCGATAAAAACTATGGGGTGTAGCTTTTTAAATATAAGGGTTCCTGCCAAAATCACGGCAAACAGTATCAAGTTTCTTAAATCGATAGCGGTAAAAAAGGTTTTTACCGATTCTATTGCACCAACGTCAATAAGCACCTCGGCAAAAGTAGAAATCGTAGCACTTAATATAAGCGCCGTGGTTGCGGGACGGATTCCGTAAAACGCATTGTTTACCAAGCTGCTGCTTTTAAACTTTTGAAGCATTTTTGCCACTATTACCATAATGATAAACGCGGGTAAAACCAAGGCAAACACGCAGACTACAGAACCTAACGGGCCTGCTATGCTGTAACCTGCATAGGTAGCAATATTTATACCTATGGGGCCGGGGGTAGATTCGGATATGGCAACAAAGTTTCTAAGTTCTTCCAAAGAAAACCATTCGGGATGACGGCTTGAAATATCCTCAAGAAAAGGGATGGTTGCAAGACCGCCGCCTACCGAAAAGAGACCTACCTGAAAATACTCCCAAAAGCAAAGAAGAAGCGTTTTAATCAGCGTCACTGCCGTTACCTCCTTTTTTGCTGTTTATAGCTTTTTGCACGTTTTTTATTATTACGCCCGCCACACCTGCACATACAACCACAAGGACGGTGGGGGCATCCAAAAATACGGATAGCGCAAACACACACAGGGCGATAACAACTGCAGGGATATCCTTGCAGGTCTTGTTGATAAGATTTGCCACGGTAACAGCTATTACCGCACAGATGGCAACGCTCATACCCGCAAGGGCGTGCTGTACGTAAACGTTTTCTGAAAACTGCTTAAGCACGGTAGCGATGGACATTATAATAAGCACCGGAAAAAATACCACGCCAACCGTAGCACAAACTGCTCCAAGGACGCCTTTTTTTTGATAGCCTATCAAGGTGGCAGCGTTTACGGCTATAACACCGGGTGTGCATTGCCCTATTGCGTAGCAATCTATAAGGTCTGATTCACTTATCCAATTTTTGCGGTCAACAAGCTCGCGCTTTAATATAGGGAGCATTGCATAACCGCCGCCAAAGGTAACGCCGCCGATTTTGGCATAAGTCAAAAACAGCTGCAAATACATATTCATTACTTCTTCATCTCCGATACGGGCTTGGAATCCTTAAGCTCGACGGTGCGATTGTATACACCGGGGCATTTGGTATCCTTGCAAAAATAACCTATGCGCACAAACTGGAATTTTTCACCGGGCTGTGCCTCTGCCAAAGACTCTTCAAGCTTACAGCCGGTATAAACCTTAAGGCTTTCGTTGTTCAAATAATCGTCGTAGGTTTTGTCTTCGGGTATTGCGCCGGTGTTTTCGATGGTAAACAGCTTATCGTAAAGTCTGATCTCTGCATCTATACAACGGGTTGCGGATAGCCAATGGATCGTACCCTTAACTTTTCTGCCGTCAAAAGGCATACCGTTGCGGCTGACCAAATCCGCATCACAATGTATGCAGGTAACGTTACCGTCGGAATCAGTCTCTACGCTGTTGTATTTAACTATATACGCACCCATAAGCCTTACTTCTCCACCGGGCTTAAGACGGAAATACTTGGGCGGAGGCTCAAGGGCAAAGTCAGCACGGTCAATATAAAGCTCCTTAGTAAAGGGCAGCTCTCTTACGCCTGCGTTTTCATCGTTAGGGTTGTTGGATACGGGGAAATACTCTGTCTGATCTTCGGGGTAATTATCTATAACCAGCTTTATGGGATCAAGAATGGCAATTCTGCGCAAAGCGCCTGCGTTAAGCTCGTCTCTCAAGCAATGCTCAAGCAAGGCTATATCAACTATGCTGAAGTTTTTTGCAACGCCGGCTTTTTCTACAAAGCTGAAAATACTTGTGGGAGTATAACCTCTGCGGCGCAGACCGGAAAGGGTGGGCATACGGGGGTCATCCCAACCGTCAACGTAGCCTTCTTCCACCAGCTTACGCAAATAACGCTTGCTCATTACCGTGTTGGTAACGTTAAGACGGGCAAATTCGTATTGATGAGGGGGCTGCTCAAAGCCTATGTTCTCTACAACCCAATCGTAAAGGGGGCGATGGTTTTCAAACTCAATAGAACACATGGAATGAGTTATCCCTTCAAGAGCGTCCTGTATGGGATGGGCAAAGTCGTATAAAGGATAAATGCACCACTTATCACCCTGGCGGTGGTGGGTTGCTCTGAGTATACGGTAAATGGCAGGGTCACGCATATTCATATTGGAGGAAGACATATCTATCTTAGCTCTCAATGTGCAGGCGCCGTCGGCAAACTCACCGTTTTTCATCCTTTCAAAAAGGTCAAGGTTTTCTTCCACCGAACGGTTTCTGTAAGGGCTTTCCTTGCCGGGTTCGGTCAAAGTGCCTCTGTACTCACGCATTTCCTCGCTTGAAAGATCGCATACGTAGGCAAGACCTTTTTTAATAAGCAAAACGGCATATTCGTAGCACTTTTCAAAATAATCAGAGCCGTACAATACTCTGTTGGGAACGGCGCCAAGCCACATAAGATCCTCGTAGATGGACTTTACGTAGCTATCCTCTTCCTTGGAAGGGTTGGTGTCGTCATAGCGCAGGTTAAACTCGCCGCCAAACTTTTTTGCGGCACTGTAGTTTATGCATATAGCCTTAGCGCTGCCTATGTGCAGGCAGCCGTTAGGCTCTGGAGGGAATCTTGTATGAACCTTAGTTACCTTACCTTCGGAAAGGTCGTTTTCAATTATGTCAAACAAATAATTGCTGCTGTTTTCCATAAACCAATACTCCTAAATTAAAGTTTTTCAATAAAAGCATTAAGGCGTGCCATAACCTTATCCCGGCCCAGGATAGACATTACCTCATACATATCGGGGCTGTTCATTTTACCGGTAACGGCAATCCTTAAGAACATACTTACGTCGCCAACGTGGCCGCCGAAGGCGTCGGGGTTTGCCTTGTACGCCTTGATGTCGGGGGAATATCCGATATCGGAAGCAACGGCTTTAATCTTATCAAACCAAAGGCTTTGCTCGTCCTTTTCGTCATAGCTTGCCATAAACAGTTCTATCGCCTTTTTAATATCTTCCTTGGCAAAGTTTTCGGGTATGCTGTCTATATACTTAAAATACTCGTCATAAAAGAAACCGATATGCCCCTTAACCTCGCTGTACAAGCCAAAGTCCTTGCGGGGCTTTGCACCGCCTCTGCCGATAGAAAGAATGCGAATTGCCTTTTCCTTATCGCCGGTAAGAAGGGCGTTAAACTCTTTGTCTTCATTGGCAGTCCAAGCCACCAAACGGTTATATATCTCCTCACCGCTCATGCGGGAAAGGACGTTTTTGCTTACGTCAGCAAGCTTTTTAAGGTCGAACAAAGAGCCGGAAGCGCTCATCTTTTTAATAGAGAACTTAAAATCTTCCATCTTGCCGTCAGGGTTTGCTCTGCGCCAATCCTCATAGTTCGAGTTAAGCAGGGTCATAACGTATTCGGTAACACACTCGGGTGCGTAGCCATCGCTTATATACGAAGTCAAGCCTGCGCCCTGGTCACGCTTGGACAGCTTCTTTTTAACAAGCTTTACGGTGCCGTCCTCTTCCGTTACCTCAGCAAGCTTCATAAGCTGAGAGATGTGAAGATACTTGGGAAGCTTAAAATCAAATGCCTTAAAAAGCTGAATATGGTAAGGCAAGCTGGGCAACCATTCTTCCCCTCTTATAACGTGGGTGGTGTGCATCAAGTGATCGTCAACGGCGTGGGCAAGATGATAAGTGGGCATGCCGTCACTCTTAAGCAATACGTGGTCTATATCGTTTTCGGTAATCTCAATAGTTCCCTTAATAAGATCGGTAAACTTAACCTTGTTTTCGGAAGAGCCGAAGGATTTAAAGCGCAAAACGAAGGGCTTGCCCGCCTTTAAGTTTTCCTCTACCTGCTCGTAGCTAAGGTCTCTGCATCTTACGTATTCACCGTAGTAACCGGGGATGACCTTTGCCGCCTCCTGCTTCTCACGAAGGGCAGAAAGCTCCTCTGCCGTGCAAAAGCAAGGATAAGCCTTACCCTCTGCTACCAGCTTCTTTGCATAGCAACGGTATATTTGGCGGCGGTCGCTTTGTCTGTAAGGGCCGTAGTCTCCACCGTGTACAACGCTTTCGTCAAACTTTATACCAAAGCTTTCAAATGCTTTTATAATATCGTTTTCAGCACCTTCAACCTCTCGCTTAGAATCGGTGTCCTCAATTCTAAGATAGAAAACGCCGTCGCTTTGATGAGCAAGACGTTCGCCAACCAAAACGGGAAACAATCCGCCAAAATGGACGAAGCCCGTGGGGCTTGGCGCAAAGCGGGTAACGGCAGCGCCTTCCTTTAAATTGCGGGGAGGATACATCGCCTCATAATACTCTGTATTTTTATCAACATCGGGAAAAAGCAATTCCGCTAATTTTAAATTATCCATAAGACCTCCATATTTAGCCTAATAATAATATATGATACCATTTTTCTTCACCTTTTTCAATAGAAATATTGTATTTTTACTGCATATTTTTAAAGCAAAGCAAAAAAAGGCACAAAATAATTTTATTTTGATATTTAAACAAAAATATTTAAAAAAGCTATTGACAACTTCTATCTTGTGTGATATACTTCTTCACAGAAAATGGAGTTAGTATTTAGCTAATTTTAGATGGAGGGGAGTTGTGTAGGTCATGGAAAATAAGCTGGATTATGAACAGCCTGAGTTCACCCTTAAGCTTTTTCTGTTTGACGGCGACATCGCCACTATCAGCGACGTAAACAGTAGCTGTGCTCCTAACGAAAGCGACAACAGCGCTATTGAAGCTCCCGACGAAAGTGATGCTTGGTGGGGCGATTGGTAAAGGATTTTACCTGCTTAGCCAATTTTAATTTATTTGCTTATATGCCTGCAGTTTACAGTAAAACTTGCAGGCCTTTTTGTACCTTTCGGAGGTTGATATATAAATGCATTACGCTGTAAGTGATATACACGGCTGCTACGACAAATACATTAAGCTATTGGAGCGAATAGCTTTTACAGACGACGATACGCTTTATATACTGGGCGATATTGTTGACCGCGGCGAAAAAGGCATTGAAATTTTGACAGATGCCGCAAAAAGAAAGAACGTGGTTCCCTTAAAAGGCAACCACGACTATCTTGCCCACAGATTGCTTAAAGAAATGTGCAATTACAGTGGAGGCGAAATCCCGAAAAAGCAAGCTGAGCTTTTAAACATGTGGATTTCGGACGGCGGCATGACCACGCTTAACGGGTTTCGTCGGCTGCCACGGGAAAAACAGAGCTTTATTTTAAGCTATCTGGGCAGCTTTTCCATTTATGAGGAGCTGACGATTAACGATAATCTGTTTTTTATGGCGCATACCGTCCCCGATAAAGAGCGAATGCAAAATTTTAATCAGCTTATATGGCACGAATTTATAGTTGGTGAGCCGGAGTATGACAAAACCTATTTTTCCGACAGAATAATTGTAACGGGGCATACCCCTACCCGCCTTATTGATAAAAGTTATCGAGACAGAATATTTGTTAAAAACAACCATATCGCTCTGGACTGCGGTGCCGTTTTCGGCGGGCCGCTGGGATGTATTTGTCTTGATACTTTTGAAGAATTTTATATACAGTAAAAAACCCGCAAAGAATTGCGGGTTTTTTACAAGCTGATGACAAACCCTGTCATCAGCTTGGCAGAGTGCTGAGAAAGAGTGCAGACGAAACGAACCGAGGCGAAAAAACACCCCACAAAAACTTTGTTTTTGTGGGGACCCCGAGAACTGTACAAAAGTACTGTGAGCCGAGGTTCGTTTTGAACGAAAAATTACGATAAATTGCAGAAAAGTCGGGAAGCTTTCCCGACTTTTCATCTTTTTTTGGAATTGATTTTTTATATTTTTCGTGTTCTGTGCCTTTGTCAGCGGTCTGAAAGCACCTCGATGAAATCGAGGTGCATTTTATTATTAAGTATTTACGTTATCTCTTGTCGGCAAATACGTAAACCACACCGTAGCCGTTCATGCTGTCTCTAAGCCAGCGCTCTTCAAAATACTCGCAGGTATAATTGGTGCGCTTAACGTCGTTGGCGTTAACGTTGGGGTCGTTTGCCACGTAGTATTCTACGCCGTCAATAACCGTGTAGCCCGACAGCAGTACCAGATGTCCGCTGGAGGTAAGGTAGGTGGAACAGCCTATTACGTAGCCCCGGGACAAAGCGTATTTCATCATATCTCTGTCATACAGATCCATATAGGCGGTGTAGCCCTGCTCACCTGCGTAGGCAACTGCAAAGGACCAGTTACCGTAGGCTTTCCAGCCGTTATCGTAAATGTCCTTGGCAGCGGTCATGGTAGACTTTTTGGTGCCCATAAACTCAAGCGCCATTGCCACCGTGGTGGGACTGCATATTCTGTTGCCGTCTGCACCGTTTTCCGGCGCTAACTGAGAGCGCATGGGCACGTCGTTTTGAAACTCTGCAGGCAGTGCGGCGGCATCAACGGTTTGCTGCTTTTCCATCTGAGGGGTGGTTATGGAAAAATTGTATACCTTGGGGCTTAATTTCCCGTTGCGGGTAAGCTCAAGCTTAACCTTTATGTTGCCGCTGGCGGTATAGCCCTTATTAACGGTAAAAATATCAATACCTACGGATGCATATTTATCGGAAGGTGAGGTACTTGCAGAAACGCCTCTTTTAGAGGACCACTTGCCCCAGCTTAAAAATGCAGACCATTCGCCCTCGGTAGTCTCGTAGGAAACGGACATTTCCACGGTGCCGTTTTCGGTCTCGGCATTCCAGGAAGCAAGTATCGTATCAAAGGTGCCTACGTTCAGGGCAGTAACGTAGCTGCCGTTTTCAGCACCCTCGTCAAGGCAAAGTGCGTCGCCCGCTATGCGGGTGTTTTCCATTTCGCCTGCCGTATCATTAAGCAGGTAGGTTTTTGTATGATAATGCAAATTACTTTCCTCCTTTGCATCTTCGCTGCTTTCCTCTGCGCTAAGGCTGCTTTCAAGGACGGTCTCGCTGCTTTCCTCGCTGCTTGCCGTACCGTCATCCTTTTTGCAGGCAGAAAAAAGCGATGCCGTAAGCCCAAGCATTAAAAACAGTGCCGCTATTTTCTTCATATTTCAAAATCTACGCAGGTGCGGCTCTCTCTCAAAGGACGCATAAATTCACCTACTGCCTTGTGGCGGGGATGAACGATATATTCCTGCAGGTCTTCAAAGCTTTCAAAATCGGATATAAGTATAAGGTCATAGTTGGTTTTATCGGCATATTCTGCGCCCAAATAAACCTCAGACGCCTTAAGGGTGGGAACAACGCCCTGCAAAGCCTTAAGCATATCTGCGGTGCGTGCGGCGTTCTCACGGGCGGTATAGCCGTCTGCCTCGGGTAAAAATTTAAACATAACAACGTGTCTTAACATAAAGTATTACCTCCTTTATTTTCATCTTGATTATATAACATATTGCCCAATAAAGCAATACCGTTTTTTTCTAATTTGCACAAATGTTAAAAACGAACGCAAAAAACTATTGACAATGTGCATAAAAATGCAATATAATAAGTTGTTACTTCTTGAAAAAATTGCGAAGTTAGGAGGCATATTATGAAAAAATCCCTTAGTTTGTTACTTGCTTTTATTATGTGTCTTGCCTTGGCGGTACCTTCGGTTACGGCACCTGTTTCCGCGGCATCGACCAATATTAAAATGATAGTAACTAATCCTGCAGAAAACTGTAGCACTGCTATGAATATAAATTTTCATACACCTTTGGGCTACACAAGCTGCTATGTGCAGTACACCACGGTAACTGATTCCTCTTGGGCAAACGCAAAGACCCAAAGCGGTACTTATACTACCTACGGTGCCAGCACAAGCACCAACCCCTTTTATGATAAGTACGCCAAGAAAGATAATGGTGATAACTATTATCAAACCCCTACTTTCCTTGATTACAACGTAACTCTTTCTTCTCTTACCCCCGATACCAAGTATATGTACCGTATTTATGACGGCTCTGCATACAGCGCAACCTATTATTTCAAGACCGCTGCCAACGGCGGTGAATGGTCATTCCTTGTAACCGGTGACTTTCACGAGTATTATAAAAACTACGCCGTATACCGTGCAACTCAGGCTACCAAGGCTATAAACGCAGGTATCTCTCTTGCAGGTCAGCTTAATTGGCCCGAGGTTGAGCATATCGTTTCCGTGGGCGATATCGTTGCCTGGGGCGTTGACTACGGTCAGTGGCAAAACGTTTTTAATCAGCCCTATATACAAAATTATTCCTTTGCAAACTGTATAGGCAACCACGACGATATGGACAGAAACTCCAAATCCAGCAGTGAGTATAACAGCATCGTGTTCAATAACCCCCGTAACGGCTACGGTGACGAGATCGGCACCTGCTACTACTACATATACAACAACGTTTTGTTCATTTACATCAATTATCTGGATACTTCTTCTACTGCAGAGGCATGGGCAGACAGCGTTGTTCAAGCCAACGCAGGCAAATATAAGTACTCCGTATTGGTAAACCACCGTCCCGCTACCAACAAATACACGGGTAAAACCTACAGCTATTTCTGGAACTATTGGGCAGATTTTTGTGACCGCAACCACATTGACCTTGTGCTTGCAGGTGACCACCACGTTTATATGCGCAGTACGCCCATTTATAACGGCAGCACCCTTTCCGGCTACAGTGCCACTAACCCCGATGCAACCGTTTACATTGCGGCCGACTCTTCCGACGGCGAGCGCGGCTCTGCTGATACCGATGATTCTCCGCCTACCTCTTCTTGGTCCAGCATTGTGGCTTCCCATTATTACAGATACGAGCATTCCTCCTCTACCAAGGATATTACCTCTATAATCGTTCACGTTGGTGAGGATAAGCTTACTACCGAGTTTATTTATTACGAAAACAGCTCCAGCGCTTCTCATCCTTCGTTTAAGGAAGGCTCGGTATCCGGCCACAGCTATTTCTATTACGGCGATACCTCCTACGTTTATCCCTCCGACCACGGCTACACCGGTTCTTCCGGCGGCAACGATGATGAGGAAAGCGTACTTCCCACCGCTGCAAAGAACTTCCTTTCCGCTGCCAACGGCGGTCAGTATATGTACTACGGCGGCAACTATCCCGGCGGTTCTGCATACTACAGCTACGCCTATTACGGCGATAACTCCAGCCAGGGCGGCTCTTACATGACGGGTAAGCTTAACGATGGCGTTTATCCCACAAATGCAAACCCCGGTTCCTCTGAAGCTAACTGGGCAGCATACTTTACTTCAAATTATTCTGCCAACGGCACCCCCGTTATTTATCTTAAGCTTTCAGAAAAAGCGTATCTCAACAAGCTTACGCTTCTGTACCGTGTAAACGGCAACTACGGCTACGTGCCCATTAACTCCGTTGCCGTAAGCACCGACGGCTCCAACTATCGCGGCACCGCTGCTTATACTTCAAGGTCTACCGCTTATACCGGTGACAACTATCTGTTGACCTTGACCTTTAACGATATTGTGGACGCAAGCTATATTAAGCTCACTTTGGGCGATGATGACGGCTCCTACACCCGTATGGCAATTGGTGAGATCGAGGTTTGGGGTAACACCGTCCTTCCCGAAACCACCAAGCCTTTCGAGCTTATTGACGATTCTGTCTACACCTTGGACGATACCTACGTTTGCTCTAAGGGATTGGGCCTTAATGCCGAGACTATCAAGGGTCAGTTTAAGTGTGACGTTTCCTTGCTTAACGCCGCAGGCACCGCAGTTGAGGATGCAGACTACGTAGGCACCGGCTTTACCGTAGTTCAGTACAACAAGGCGGGCGAGGTGCTCAACTCCGTTGTGCTTATCGTTTCCGGCGACACCAACGGCGACGGCAACCTTGACCTTACCGACTACCTTGTTGTAGAAACCTTTATGAATGGTACCAGCAATATGACCGATATCTCTCAAAAGGCGGCAGATCTCAGTGCCGACGCTTTGGTCAGCGCAGCAGACCTGTTGATTATGGAACTGCACTGCAACGGCAAGGCTCCTTTAAACTAAGCACAAAAAGTGGGTCGTATGACCCACTTTTCCTTTAATTAAAGATTAGTATACTTAGCTTGCTAAAAAGGAAGTAAACAATAATGGATAAAAGAATATACAGCGAATATATTAAGATCCTTAAGGCAGAGCTTGTCCCTGCCATGGGCTGTACCGAGCCTATCGCCCTTGCCTTCGGTGCCGCCTATTGCCGCAGTATTTTGGGTGAGCTGCCCGTAAAAATCAAGGCGCTTTGCAGCGGCAATATAATAAAAAACGTCCGCTGTGTAAAAATACCTCATTCCGGCGGCATGGTAGGGATTGAGGAGGCGGTCGTCCTCGGTGCAGTCGGCGGCGACCACACCAAGGATATGGAGGTGCTTACCTCGGTAACCGCCAAGGATTTAATGTTAGTAAACGCTTTGCTTGCGGAAAATATCTGCACGGTAAAGCTGTTGGATAGTCCCGCCCCCTTGCACTTTATCATCCGTATGGAGGGTAAAAACGGCGAGGCGGAGGTGGAAATCTGCGACGACCACACAAACATTGTCCGTGCGGCTAAAAACGGCAGAACCATCATCCACAAGGATTATCAGCTTAAGGATGACGGCGCCGACTATTCCACCCTTAGCTTGGAGAATATAAAAGCCTTTGCAGATACCGTTAAGATAGAGGATATAAAGCCCATAATAGACCCGCAAATAGAGTGCAATATCCAAATTGCCCACGCAGGCATGGACGGCAAGTACGGTATAGGCATTGGCAGAATTATAAAAGAAACCTATCCCGACAGCCCCGTTACGGAAATGAAAAGCATGGCGGCATCCGCTTCGGAAGCACGCATGGGCGGCTGCGAGCTTCCGGTAATAGTAAACTCCGGCAGCGGAAATCAGGGCATAACCGCCTCTGTCCCCGTAATAGTTTACGCAAAGCGCATGGGGCTTGGAGAAGAGGCAACGTACCGTGGCTTGGTGTTCTCTAATTTGCTTACGGTTTTCCAAAAGATGTATATCGGTAAGCTTTCCGCTTTCTGCGGCGTGGTTTCTGCAGGCTGGGCCGCAGGTGCGGCAATCACCTACATGACAGACGGCAGCATAGAGCGCATAAAACAAACCATAGAGAATACTTTGGCAAATGTACCCGGAATTATCTGCGACGGTGCAAAGATATCCTGCGCCGCCAAAATATCCACCAGTATAGATGCGGCGTATCTCGCCCACGAGATGTCAATGCGTAACGCCGCATATATCCCCCATACGGGCATCCTGCAGGAAACAACGGCACAGACCATATCCTGCGTCGGCGCCATAGGTAAGGACGGAATGCGAGAAACCGACAAAGAAATATTGCGTATCCTCCTTGAAGACGAAGCAACGCTATAATAAAAGAAGGCAGAAACGAAAAATTCGTTTCTTCCTTTTAAATTGTCGGTCGTTTGCCAACGCAAGTGCTTTATAACGTATTTTCTGCGGACATGTGCCGCAGAAAATACACCTTAGTTTCCGCGAGTGCCACGAAGTGGCGCGACGACGCGAGTGAACGGAAATGGTGTTGTTTCTTTTCGGGGTCCCCGTTGCGAACGTAAGTGAGCAATGGGGTGTCTGTTCCGGGGTCCCCGCTACGAACGAAGAGAGTAGTGGGGTGTCTGCTATTTGCAAAGGATGTTAAGCATCTTATCCTGGATGTAGATCTTCTTGAATACTTCCTTGCCGTCTATACGGGCAAGAACTTTTTCAAGCTTAAGTGCTTCTGCGTATACGGTGGCTTCGTCTGCGCCAACGGGAACGTTAACCGTACCCTGGAACTTACCAAGCACGGAAACCGCAACGGTTACGCTGTCCTCTTTAACCTTTTCTTCGTCATACTTGGGCCATTCTGCAAGAGAAGCCAAGCCCTTGCCGCCAAGGCTTTCCCACATTTCCTCTGCGATATGAGGAGCAAAGGGGCAAAGCAACAAAGCAAAGGTCTTAAGAGTTTCGGCATCCGCACCGCCGCCCTCGTTAATATCGTTAAGCAGGGTCATCATTGCGGCGATAGCGGTGTTAAACTTCATCGCCTCTATATCGGCGGTAACCTTCTTAATGGTTTTGTGAAGAGCTTTTTCTACTGCAGGGGATGCCTTGGGCACCATCTTTTCGCTAAGTGCGGCAAAGCGGTCCAGGAATCTGCGGCAGCCCTTTACGCTGTTGGTGGACCAAGGTGCGCTCTTTTCAAAGTCACCCATAAACATTTCGTACAGACGCATGGTATCTGCACCAAACTCGTTTACAACGTCGTCGGGGTTGATAACGTTACCTCTGGATTTGGACATCTTTTCGCCGTCCTCACCCAGCACCATACCGTGGGCAGTACGCTTAAGATAAGGCTCGGGGCAGGAGATGTAGCCCAGGTCATAAAGTGCCTTAGCCCAGAATCTGGAATAAAGCAGGTGGAGGGTGGCGTGTTCCATACCGCCGTTGTACCAGTCAACGGGCATCCAGTATTCCTGGGCTTCCTTGGATGCAAACTCTTCTTCGTTGTTGGGGTCACAATATCTAAGGAAGTACCAGGATGAGCCTGCCCACTGAGGCATGGTATCGGTTTCACGCTTGGCGGGTGCGCCGCACTTGGGACAGGTGGTATTGACCCAATCGGTCATATTAGCCAAGGGGGATTCGCCGTTGTCGGTAGGCTCGTAGGACTCAACCTCGGGCAGGGTAAGGGGCAGGGCTTTTTCATCTATGGGCTGCCAGCCGCAATGCTCGCAGTATACCAAGGGGATGGGCTCGCCCCAATAACGCTGACGGGAGAATACCCAGTCACGCAGCTTGTAGTTAACCTTCTTTTCGCCTATGCCTTTTTCGGTAAGGTATTCTATAATCTTAACCTTTGCGTCCTTAACTTCAAGCCCGTCAAGGATACCGCTGTTAACCATAACGCCCGTTTCAACGTCGGTAAATGCAGCTTCTTGTACGTTGCCGCCTGCAACAACCTCAATAATGGGCAAGCCAAATACCTTTGCAAACGCCCAGTCACGGTCATCGTGGGCAGGTACTGCCATAATTGCGCCGGTACCGTAGGTTATAAGCACGTAGTCGGATACGAAAATGGGTATCTCTTTACCGGTAAGAGGATTTATTGCGGTAACGCCCTCAAGGCGCACGCCGGTTTTGTCCTTAGCCATCTCGGTACGCTCAAAGTCGCTCTTCTTGGCGGCGGCTTCTCTGTAGGCTATAATATCGTCATAGTTGGTAAGGCTGTCCTTCCATTTTTCAACGTAGGGATGCTCAGGCGCTATAACCATATAGGTTGCGCCGTAAAGGGTATCGGGGCGGGTGGTAAACACCTTAAGCTTATCGCCCTTGCTGGTATCAAAGTTAACCTCTGCCCCGTAGGAGCGGCCTATCCAGTTCTTTTCCGCCAGCTTAACACGTTCAATATAATCAACGGTTTCAAGGTCGTCTATAAGACGGTCTGCGTACTCGGTTATCTTAAGCATCCACTGGCTTTTTGCCTTGCGTACAACTTCGCTGCCGCAACGCTCGCAGCAACCGCTTACAACCTCTTCGTTGGCAAGCACTACTTTACAGGAGGTACACCAGTTAACGGTCATCTCCTTTTTATATGCCAAGCCCTTTTTAAAAAGCTGAAGGAATATCCACTGGGTCCACTTATAATATCTTTCGTCAGTGGTGTTTATTTCTCTGTCCCAATCAAAGGAAAGCCCCAATGCCTGCAGCTGACCCTTAAAGCGGGCAACGTTGTTTTCGGTTACAATGCGGGGGTGCATTTTGTTTTTTATAGCATAGTTTTCGGTGGGCAAGCCAAATGCGTCCCAACCCATGGGGAAAAGCACGTTGTAGCCTTCCATACGGCGCTTTCTGGAAACTATATCCAAAGCGGTATAGGGTCTGGGGTGTCCAACGTGAAGGCCTGCGCCGGAGGGGTAGGGAAACTCTACCAAGGCGTAATACTTGGGCTTGCTTTTATCGTTAGTTGCGGCAAAAGCCTTTTGCTCTGCCCATCTGCTTTGCCATTTTTGTTCTGTTTCCTTATGGGAATACTTCATTATCCTTTTATCCTTTCAAAGCCTTAATTTTTAGTCTTCGTTTATAACTTCCGCATCGGTCCACAGCTTTTCAAGCTTATAAAACTCTCTTGCGTCCTTGGTGAAAACGTGGATGATAACGGAATGATAATCCAAAAGCTTCCAGTCGCCGTGGCCTTCTACGTGGCCGCATTCATAGCCGGCCTCTTTAAGCTTAAACTCTGCCTCGTCAGCCAGCGCCTTAACGTGGGTAGAAGAGGTACCCGTTGCTATAACAAAGTAATCGGCCAACACGGTCTGCTTTCCTACAGAAAGCACGGTCACGTCAAGACCCTTTTTGCCGTCCAAAGCGTCTGCGGCTATTTTTGCAATTTCTGCGGCTTGTTTTACTGCCAATTCTTGCTTGTTTTCCATGGTTTTACCTTCCTTATATGTTAGTATATCAATTTGCGTATACGGGTATGGCAATGCCGTGGTCCAAAACGGAAGAAAGCCTTACCCCTTCCGTATCGGTATATCCGCCGTTAACCGTAGCGTAAAAATCCGGAACGCTAAGGGCGGCAACCGTAGTATCGCCAAATGCGTCGTTAACTATCCTGCAAAGCAGTTCTTTGTAAGCGCCGTAATAGCTGGCGCCCTTTACCTCAACCCCGTTGCCGGGCAAGGTATACATAACTATATTTTGTGCCTCCGTCATGCAAAGGGCGGTGGCAAGGGCTGCCGTTTCCTCTGCCGTAAGGTCGGTCTTTACGTATACCGCAAGTACCTCTGCCAGCTTTGCCGCATTTTTTACCGAACCAAGCCCCTTAAGCTTATCAAACATGGCGGCAACGTAAAGCTTTTGGGCGTCTATCCTGCCTATGTCTGCCTGGGGATACCCTTGGCGGTACCTTACAAACTGCGATGCCAGCTTGCCGTTAAGCTTTTGCACGCCTTCTTTAAGATGCAGGTCAATGTCCCGTTCGGCATCGGTATAGTCGATATCCGTAGGAACGTCCAGCACCACTCCGCCAACGGCGTCGGTAAGCTGTTCTACGGCGGCGCAATCAATAAAAATATAGTTGTGGCAATATATGCCAAAATCCTTAAAAATCTTATCTCTAAGCGCTTTTATCCCCGTATCCATGGGGTCGGCAGCACCGGCTTTTTCGGCGATGGTCTTGTATCTTGGCAACAAGGTGTTTATTCTGCCGCTAAAGTCGCCGTCGCTTACGTAGGTATCCCTTGGTATCTGCAGGGTAGAAACCGTGCCGTCGCTTTTGTTAACGGAAACGCAAATAATTGCGTCGGTGCGGTTGCTGTCATAGTCCTTGCCAAGCACCAAAATGCCTTGCCTGTCCGCAACGGTTACCTCGTCAAAAACGTCGTCTGCACTTTCGCCGTATATTTTGTGGATATAGTCGTCACCGTCTATCGGCACGTCCTTATCGCCGCCCTTTTGATAAGCAACCGAAAACAGCACCGTAAGGGACAACACAAGCCCCAAAATTATAAAAACGCTGTGTCTTTTCTTCTTATTGCTTATACCTCCGCTTACTATCCTCATCCGCAAGACTCTCCTTTAAAAAGTTTCTTGCTTCAATAGTATGCGGGTGTATTTGCTTACATTCCTCTTCAAGTATGGCAATGCTTCTTTCAAGGGCGTAAAGCAGGGTCTTATCCATCGCCGTTGCCTTATCCTCGTTAAAGTTTTCGTAATACTTGCGTCTTACGTCCTTGCAAAGGTCATCGTTTCTGTTTTCGTCGGTAAAATCCGCCAGGTACAATATTTTTTCCATAGGGGTCATATCCGCCTTGGCGGTGGTGTGGTATAATATGGCGCTTGCACCCTCCTCGGGCAGACCAAACATACGCCTTGCCACAGCCGCACCCGTTACCGCATGGCGCAGCTTGGGCACAGAAAGCTCCAGCTCTGTAAAGAAAACGCCGTGCAGCTCTGCAATGGCAAGCTGCTCCTCGGGGCTAAGCTCCTTGGTGCAATCGTGCAGCAGCGCCGCTGCCGAAACCAGCTCTCTGTCCAATTGGGGGTAGTGGTGTTTAGCAAGCATAAACGCTGCCTTTTCCACCCCGTAGGTATGCGTCCTTCTCTTGGGCGAAAGATTGTTTATGTATGCATAAATCTCAAGAAGGTCTCTCATCTGCCTATACAGCCCCTCTCTTTTAATATAATTGTATACCTTTGCGGGCAGCAGCTTTTCTGCATCCTCGCCCGTTCTTAAACGGCGGCGTATTTCGGTAGAGGAAACGTCCGCTTTTTCCATGGGCAAAAGGTGTATTTCCGCACCATAATCTCTCCGCAGGGTGTCCACCGTGGGGCTTATTGCCTCGTCACCCCGCAGCGCTACCGCAAAACAGCAGTTTTTAAGCAAAAACTCATACTCCCGCCATTTTGTCATTATCTCTAAATTGTCCTGCCCCATAATAATGCATATCTTGTGTTGGGGATACAGCTTTTGCAAATGCATAACCGTAAGGTAGGTATAGCTTGTCCCTTCCCGTGTAAGCTCATAATCCGATACCTCTCCAAGCCCCTCAAAGGCAAGACGTGCCATCTCCAGCCTGTGTGTGCCGTCGGCGCCGCCTGCCTCCCTTATCTTATGGGGAGGTATAAGGCAGGGCATAACCGTAAGCCTTGCGCCGTCAAAGCTTTGCAAAAACGCCTTTGCCAACGCCACGTGGGCAAGATGGGGCGGGTCAAAGGTACCGCCGTAAAGCCCTATTATCTTGTTTTCCATAGGCACTTATCGGGGAAGATTTATCTTTTTGTTCTTTTTACTTTCACGGTACAAAACAAGCTTTCTGCCCACAACCTGCACCGCTTCGCACTCCAAAAGCTCGCACAGCGCCTCCATGCACTCCTTAGGTGTATAGGGTGCCGTCTCTAAAACGGAAATCTTTATTATCTCTCTTGCTTCAAGTGCATCGCTAAAGGTCTTAACAAGGTTTTCGGTAATGCCGCCCTTGCCTATTTGCATTATTGCTTCAATATCGTGGGCCATTGACCTTAAATATGCTCTTTGTTTTGTAGTAATCATTTCTTGTTGCAGCCACAGCATCCACCGAAATATCCGTGCAGATCCAGATACAGCCGCCCCTCCTTTTCGGTAAATCCCAGCGCTGCCGCTGTTTTAACGTTGCCGCCGTCATCGTAGTAGGCGTAAAACCCGCTTTTGCGTTCAATAAAATCAAGGCAAGCTCTGCCGCCTATTATAAGTGCGCCCTCATCCTCCACGTCGGGGGTGTTCCTAAGGGCAATTATCCTTCCGCCGTCAGGCGTAAGCTTAAAAAGGCATATACCGCCTATCTTTTCATCAACGTATATAAAGTAGCAAAGGGCGTTTGCTTCCCCCGCTATATTGCATCTTTTACAAAGCTCGGTTATTTTTTCTATGTCAATTTCCGGTGTTACCTTTACCATTGCGTTCTTTTCCTCTCTTTTCAACAGCCGCTTTAAGCTCCTTAAGCTCCTTATCCGTAAGACTGCGAAACCTGCCCGTTTCCAGCCCGTTTATGTTAATGCCGCCTATGGCTATGCGCTTAAGCTGCATTACCGAAAGCCCGCAGGCCTCGCACATACGGCGTATCTGACGGTTTTTGCCCTCGCTTAAAACAAAACGAAGCACGCTGAAATGCTCGTTTCGGCTTACAATATTTATCTCCGCCGGGGCAATTCTTTCCCCTTCAAGCTCTCGCAGTGCTCTAAGCTCGTCGGCCTTGCTGCCGCTTACCAAGCCCCTTACGTTTACTATATAGGTCTTTTTTAAGTGGTAGGCAGGATGCATAAGCTTGTTTGCCAGGTCGCCGTCGTTGGTGCAAAGTATAAGCCCTTCGCTGTCCTTATCCAGCCTGCCAACGGGATAAACCCTGTCCTTTTCGGGCAGCAGGTCTCTTACCGTCTTTCTGCCAAACTCGTCGCTCATGGTGGTTACTACCCCCTGGGGCTTGTTAAGCAGATAATATACGTAGCGCTTTTTAAGCACCACGGGCTTGCCGTCGTATACTACCTTGTCCCTGCCTGGCACTACGCTTTCGCCCACCGTGGCGGTAACGCCGTTAACGGTAACCTTGCCCATATCTATCTCTTTTTCTGCCGCTCTGCGGGACATAAGCCCACAGTCTGCCATGTATTTTTGCAGCCTTACTTTTTCCATTTTTTACCTTCCGTTAAAAGAATAACCATTTCTTTTTCTTTTCCACCTCTTCGGCAGAGTACAGCGGCACTTCCTTAACAAGCGCACCATCGCTGTAGATTTTTAGGGTCCCAACCCTTTGCCCCACCTTTACGGGGGCGGTCAACGGGGATATATCAAACACTCTTTCAAAGCTTGCATCGGTGGGAATACATATCCTTGCGGTTTCATCAACAAGCCCCAAAACCGAAGCCTGCTTGCCCTCAGTTACGGGTATCGCCACGGATTCTCCCTTGGTGCATACGGTCTTCATCCCATAGGCATAAAAACCGTAATCCAGCATCCGCCTGTGGTCGTTCCAATCGTCCCTATCGTCCAGGGTAACCGCCACAATAGTCATACCGTTGCGCCTTGCCGCCGTAACAAGGCATCTGCCTGCGGCGTCGGTATAGCCGGTTTTGCCGCCTATCATACCGCTGTAGCTTTTAAGCAGGCGGTTGTGGTTGCTTAAATAGCGGGTCAAGTGTCCTTCACCCTCTATAACCTTAGATACGGTAGAGCTTATCAACTCAAAGCCCTCAACCTTTAGGGCGTATGCCGTTATCCTTGCAAGCTCTGCGGCGGTGGTGTAATGCCCCTCCTCCGTAAGCCCGTGGGGATTTGCAAAACGGGTGTTTTCAAGCCCCAGCTCCTCCGCCTTGCGGTTCATAAGCTTTACAAACTCTTCCACGCTGCCTGCGGTTGCAATGGCAAGGGCTACGGCGGCATCGTTGCCCGACTCTAACATAAGCCCGTACAAAAGCTCCTCCACCGTAAAAATCTCACCTGCACTAAGATACATGGACGAGCCCTCCACCCCCGTTGCCTCGGCAGGCACGGTAAAGGCGTAGGAAAGCTCCATCTGCTCTAAAACTATGGCGGCGGTCATTATCTTGGTTGTGCTTGCCATGGGCAGGGGCGTTTCGGCGTTGTGGGCAAAAAGCAAGGTGCCGCCCTCGGCCTCTATCAACGCCGCACTGCGGGCAGATACGTCGGTACCGCCCTCACCTGCGTAAACGTACAAGGTTTCCTTTTTAAAGGCGGGTGCCGTGGACGGCTTATACAAACCCACGCCCAAAACCAAAGCCACGCAAAGTAATGCCGTAAATATCTTTTTTATATGCCATCCCCTCCGCAACAGTTTATTGTGCGGGGACGTTTTTTATTCCGCTTTTACAGTGGTTTCCTCGGTAAAATCGGGGGCTTTTGTCGCCTTTTTCTCTTTGATTTTACCCCAAAGCTCGGGCACCTTGTCAATAAGTGCGCTAATGCCTTCAAGGGTCTTGCTTACGGGGTTGTCACCTGCCTGCTCTGCCGCAGCAACGGGTGCCTTAAGGTCAACCACCTGAACGTCGTTACCGTTAACTATTATAAACCCAAGGGGCGTTACGGACAAGCCTGCACCGTTGCCGCCGGCAAACTGTGCCTTATCGGCGTTTTCGGGTCTCTTTCCGTAAAAGTCAGAGCCGCCTGCCGCATAGCCCACGCTTACCTTGGAAAAGGGCAAAACCACCACGTTTTCGTTAAGGTGTATGGGGTCGCCAATAACCGTTGTGGAATCCGCAACGGATTTAATTTTTTCAAGGGACGTTTCAATCATTTGGTTAAGCTTATCGTTTGTCATTATCGGTCACCTTTCCATCGGTATTATTTGTGTTTTTCGGGGGCAAGTTCTCTATATCCGCAAGGGTGTTTTTATAGGTTATAAAGCAGGATATAGCTTGCCACAGTCTAAGGGAAAAAACCACGTCTATTGCCAAATCGGTTTTTTCGGATATAAAATCGGGCTTAACTTCGGTTTCAATAAAAAGCTTTCTGCTGCAGTTTTTTACAGAAAGCGCCCAGACGTGCATAGTGCTTGCCACGGTTGCCACGGCGCCGTATACAACGGCGGTTTTTGCGGGGTCGTCGGTGCCTACGTTTGCCTTTACAAGGTATTTTTCAAGCTTGGCATAGCGCTTATACTTGCTCCAAAACATTACCAAGCCGCCCCAGGCAAGCTTTATTGCCGCCTTAACGTCGGTAGCGCCCTTCTTCTCCGCAGGCTTTTTTTTCTTCTTTTTCTTCTGCAATCTTTTGTTGTTCTTGTTTATTATGCGCATTATTTCTTCCCAATCCTCGTTGGAAAGCTCGCCCGTTACGTCGCCTATAATTTCCCTTATATTGTAGTACCACTCTAAAAACCCAAGCTTTACAAGCAGCTCCGGACGGTTGTTGTAGCAGGTGATGTGTATAAACAGCTTATAGTGAAGAACAAGCACTATAAGCAGAATGACGGCGCATACTATGATAAACGCTATCATACCGTGCCTTCTTCGCTCGCCTCGGCAGGTGCTTCCTTAATGGTCATCTGCTCGGGGTTGGGAAGCTCTGTCTCGGGCAGATCCTCTAAAGAGTTAAGCCCAAAGCATCTTAAAAATGCATCGGTGGTGCCGAAAAGCACCGGTCTGCCGGGGGCGTCAAGCTGGCCACGCTCGCAAATAAGCCCCTTATCCACCAAGCCTGCCACGATATAAGAGGAATCAATGCCCCTGACCTGCTCTACAAAAGAGCGTGTAACGGGTTGGTTATAGGCAATTATCGCCAGCACCTCAAGGGTCGCCTTGGAAAGGGGCGGCGCCTTTTTCAGCTCCAGCGCCTTTTTTACCAAATCGCCGGTATCGGGCTTGGTACAAAGCTGGTATCCGTCCTCTATGCGTATAAGCTGAATACCGCTTTCCTCGGCGGCAAGGCGTGCTTCTATTTTTTCTGCGGCAGCCTTTACCTCCTCCGCCTCCTTACCCGTAAGCTCGCAAAGCCTTTCTACGGTTATGGGTGCGCCAACGGCAAACAGCATTGCTTCTATTTCTTTTTGCAATCTCACTTTTTACCCTCCGTATGCGTTTTGGAAAGTATCAAAAACAGCTCGCCACGCTGTTTCTTTATGTCTATTCTGCCGGATTTAACAAGCTCCAGCAGAGCTAAGAATATGGCAATTATCTCGTTGCGACCGTGGCAAGCTTCAAACAGCTCAGAAAACTCCGCCTCCTCGCCAAGCCTTTCCTTGCGGAACATAAAACGGATAATAAACACTATCTTTTCGTTAACGGTATAGTAACGCTCGTTTTCTATTTTTTCAAACAGCTCAACGGGCGCATCGGGCTTGCCCTCCCTACGGATGCGGATGCGCTCAAACGCCTCGGTCAGCAGCGAAACGGCGTGCTCTCTGCTGTATATACCGTCACCCTCGTCCGGCGCCTTGGTAAAGCGGTCAAAATAGGTTTCGCTTTGCAGCTTCAAAAACGCCGCAAGCTCCTTGGCACGCTTGTATTCCAAAAGGCTGTCCACCAGCTCCTTACGGGGGTCGTCACCCTCGGGCTGCTTGGGCAGAAGCATCTTGGATTTTATAAGCATAAGCTCTGCCGCCATGCGTATAAAATCGCTGGTTATCTCCATGTTAAGGGCGCGCATCCCGTCAATATACTCCATATACTGGTCGGCAATCTCCGCAATGGGGATATCAAAAATATCTATTTTATTTTTGGTAATAAGGCTAAGCAATAAATCAAGGGGTCCCTCAAAATGCTCCACCTTAAGGTTTAAGCTTTCCATTTTTTAGCCGATTCCTTTAAATAAAAACTCAAAAACGCCTAAAAATGCGTCGGTTATCGCACCTCTAAGCATGGTCAGCGGCATAAGCAGTATATCCAGCACCCCCGTAAAGGACAGCACCATAACCCCAAGGATTATGTAGTGCGAATACCGTTCTATCTGCAAATAGCGTGCTGCCAGATGGTTGGGCAGCAGCCCTGCCAAAATCTTAGAGCCGTCCAGCGGGGGCAGGGGTATAAGATTAAAGGTTCCAAGCCCTATGTTCATAACCGTCATAATGTAAAACAGCTGACAAACAAAGTAAAGGGCAAGGTGCAGCTTGTTATCCCAAATATAAAACCCATCCCGCATAAAAGCCATAATAAGCTGGGCAATACCGGCGGATATAAACGCCAAAACAAAGTTTGCGGCGGGGCCTGCCAAGGATACAAGGACCATATCACGCTTGGGCTTGCCAAAATTGCGCATATTAACCGGTACGGGCTTTGCCCAACCGAACCCGACAAGCAGCATACATATTGCGCCAATGGGGTCAAGGTGCTTCATAGGGTTAAGGGTAAGCCTGCCAAAGGCCTTTGCCGTTTTATCCCCGCACAAATACGCCACGTAGCCGTGGGCAAACTCGTGTACCGTAAGGGCAAGCAGTATAACCGGCAACGAAAGCAAAATATCAACAATTGCCAGCTTCGGGTCGCTTGAATTAAAAATACTGAAAAGCATTGAATATCTCTCCTAAAAAAACAGATGTAAGCCGAAAGCGCCTACAGCCTTTGGTGCCTGTTAACGGCTGCGCTGCTTTCTCACAGCCGTTAATATACATCAAAAGCAATAACTGAATATAAACAAGGGTATCCACCCTTCTGCAAAGACGTTTAAGCCTTTGCAGAAGGGTAAAATAAGCTGTTACTTAAGAACTATAAGACTCTTCTCCCACATAGCGGGTGCTTCAAGACCCAGCATATCAAATACGGTTGCCGCAACGTTTGCCAAGCCAAAGCTGCCTTCGTTTGCGGTGTATTTGTCGCCGTAGAAATTGTCGTAGATATAGCAGGGAACGGGGTTAAGGGTGTGGCTGGTCTTAGCCTTGGGCTTGCCGCTTGCGCCAAGCTTAGCCTTGCCGGTCTTCTTGTCTATCTCATACATCTCGTCTGCGTTGCCGTGGTCAGCGGTGATTATGGCAACACCCTCTGCCTTATCAACGGCGGCAAGTATTCTTGCCAGGCAAAGGTCAAGAGCTTCCATACTAACTACGGTTGCATCCATGCTGCCCGTGTGACCTACCATATCGCCGTTGGGGAAGTTAACACGCAAAAAGTCAAATTCGCCGCTTTCAAGCTTTTCTATAAGCACGTCGGTTATCTCCGCACACTTCATCCAAGGACGCTGCTCAAAGGGAACCACGTCAGAGGGAATCTCAATATATTCCTCAAGCTTTTCGTCAAAGCAGCCGCTTCTGTTACCGTTCCAAAAATAGGTAACGTGGCCGTACTTCTGGGTTTCGCTTATGGCAAGCTGCTTAATGCCTGCTTTTGCAAGATGCTCACCCATGGTGTTGCTTATTTCGGGGGGCGCTACAAGGTAGTTAGAGGGTATGTGCTTGTCACCGTCATACTCCAGCATACCTGCGTAGAATACGTTGGGAACACGCTTTCTTTCAAAGGGAACGCTGTCCTCTTCAAAAGCACGGGATATCTCAATGGAACGGTCGCCGCGGAAGTTGTAGAAAATAACTGCGTCGCCATCCTCAATGGTGCCAACGGGCTTGCCGTCCTCAGCAATAACAAAGGCAGGCAGGTCTTGGTCTATCTTGCCGGTTTCGGCACGGTAGGTTTCAACTGCTTCCTTAGCGGAGGTAAACTGTCTGCCCTCACCAAGAACGTGGGTCTGCCAGCCTGCCTCAACCATAGCCCAGTTAGCCTCGTATCTGTCCATGGTAATGGTCATTCTGCCGCCGCCGGACGCTATCTTTGCATCAAAGCCGTCGCAGCGCAGACCTGCAAGAAAATCTTCAAAGGGATTAACGTATTCAAGGGCGCTGGTTTCGCCAACGTCTCTGCCGTCAAGCAAAATGTGTATACGCACCTTGGCAACGCCTTCTGCCTTAGCCTTTTCTATCATAGCCTGCAAATGGCTGATGTTAGAGTGAACGTTGCCGTCGGAGAACAAGCCTATAAAGTGAAGGGTGCCGCCTGCCAAAGCCTTTTCCACAGCGCTCTTCCAGGATTTACCTTCAAACATTCTGCCGGTTTCGATAGCCTCGGTAACCAGCTTTGCACCCTGCGCGAAAACCTGACCCGCACCAAGGGCGTTGTGGCCAACCTCGCTGTTGCCCATATCGTCGTCACCGGGCAAGCCTACTGCGGTACCGTGTGCCTTAAGAGAAAACTTCATGCACTTTTCGTTAAGCATATCAAGGGTGGGGGTGTTTGCTGCCGCAACGGCGTTACCGTCCGTATTGGGAGTTTCGCCAACACCGTCCATAACTATTACCAAAACCGGTCTTTTTTTGCCTTCAAAAATACCTTTTTTCATAGAAACTATAAACTTCTCCTTCTAATATCAATATATTCTCTGTATTATACAATACTTTTGCGTTCTTTGCAAGGGTTTTGCGCTCATTTTTCTTGACAAAAAGCCAAGGCTTTGGTATACTTTATATGGTTTAATTTGGCGAATAATGCCGTTTGCCTAAAAAAGGCACAACGCAGGAGGTTTTATACATGACAAGACGGGAAGCAAGAGAAGCGGCGTTTCTTTTGATTTTTGAACAAAGCTTTAAAGAGGACGGCGCCGACGAAATACTTGCCCTTGCGGCAGAAGCAAGAGAGATGAAAATAAGCGGCTTTGGCAAAGGGCTGTTTTTGGGCGTTACCGAAAACCTTGCGGCAATAGATGCCGAGCTGGACAAGGCACTTATTAAGTGGGATAGCAACCGTATTTCCAGGGTTGCTCTTACCGCATTGCGCCTTTGCGCTTACGAAATGATGTTTACCGAGCTGGATGCGGAAATTGCCGTTAACGAGGCCTTAGAGCTTATCAAAAAGTTTGACGGCGAAGAAAGCGCAAGCTTTGCCAACGGCGTTGCAGGCGGTATATACAAGTCCATCAAGGGCAACGAGTAATGGAGCATATCTATACCGTCGGCGAGCTTACGGGCTTTATTAAAAGCTATATCGAGTCCTCACCCCAGCTTAAAAGAGTCAGCGTTAAGGGCGAAATTTCCAATTGCTCGGCACCGTCGGGTAAGGGGCATATCTTTTTTACCGTTAAGGACGAGTACGCCACCCTTAAGGGCGTTATGTTTAAAAGCCATGCGGAAAAGCTAAGCTTTAAGCCCGAAAACGGCATGAAGGTCCTTTGCACCGGCAGGATATCCGTATATCCTCAGGGCGGGCAATATCTGCTGTATGCGGATAGCCTTACCCCCGAGGGGGAGGGCGCCCTTTTCGTAGCCTTGGAGCAGCTTAAAAGGAAGCTGGCGGCAGAAGGGCTTTTTGCCGAATCCCGCAAGAAAAAGCTGCCTAAAATACCCATGCACGTGGGCGTAATAACCAGTGCAACGGGTGCGGCGGTACGGGATATTATAAACGTGGCGGCAAGGCGCTTCCCCGCTGCGGAGGTAACCGTTTACCCCTCTCTGGTTCAGGGTGCGGGTGCGGCGGAAATGCTTGCGGCAGGCATACGCTATTTTAACGTCAACAAAAAAACGGACGTAATAATCATAGGCAGAGGCGGCGGCAGCGTTGAGGAGCTTTGGGAGTTTAACAGCGAGCTTCTTGCCCGTACCATTGCGGCGTCTGCGGTGCCGGTGGTGTCGGCGGTAGGGCACGAAACCGACTTTACCCTGTGCGATTTTGTGGCAGACCTGCGTGCGCCCACCCCTTCTGCAGCGGCAGAGCTGGTCTTTCCCGACAGGGCAGATATAATTCGCCGCTTTGATAACGCTCTTACCCGTATGCGTGGCTTGCTTGTGTCTAAAATAGATACCGAAAGGCGGCTTTTAAACGCCCTTAAGCAAAGCGGTTCTTTGCGGTCACCTACGGCGGGCTTTGACGACCTGCGTATGCGGTTGGCGGATATTGAGGAACGCCTTGACAGCGCCGTAAGCCGCAAAAGTCAGCAGCTAAAGCGGGACGTGGCGGCACTTAAGCCCCGTTTGGATACTTCGGCTGCAAGGGCCCTGGGGCTTTACGGCATAAAACTTAACGCACTTAAAGACAGACTTGCCATACTTGACCCCATGTCCGTTTTGGATAGGGGCTATGCGGCGATAACCGATAAAGACGGCAACACCCTTACGGGGGTGGCTTCTCTCAAGGAAGGAGAGGGCTTTGTGCTTAAAATGTCAGACGGTAGGGTAGATGCTACCGTAGGAAAGGTGGAGCTTTATGGAAATGACCTTTGAAAACGCCCTTGCCCGTTTAGAGCAGGTGGTTAGAGAGTTAGAGGGCGGAAAAGCGCCCCTTGATACTATGCTTGCCCTGTTTGAGGAGGGCAAAAGCCTTGTTGCCTTTTGCGAAAAGGCCCTTAACGATGCCGAGCAAAGGGTTTTAAAGGTTACCGAAAACGGCGATACTCAAGCCTTTGAACAGAAATAAAGGGAGACTTATCATTATGGAAGAATTGTTTTCCGAGCTGCGCCGTGTTGCCGCTTTGACGGATGCGGAAATGAGGCGCATACTTAACTGCCGAAACGCAGACCGCAGCGGCTACGAGGTTTTGGCACAGTCTATGGAATATTCGGTATTTGCAGGCGGTAAGCGCATTCGCCCTTATTTGTGCGTAGAGCTTTGCCGTGCCTTCGGCGGGGA
>JAZUNS010000152.1:0-4020 GCA_045604285.1 Eubacteriales bacterium | reverse complement strand
CAGAGTACTGAGAAAGAGTGCAGACGAAACAAACCGAGGCGAGAACTGTACTAAGTACTGTGAGCCGAGGTTTGTTTTGAACGAAAAATATGATAAAACGCAGAAAAGTCGGGAAGAATTTCCCGACTTTTCAACTTTGTTGTAATTGATTTTTTATGTTTTTCGTGTTCTGCGCCTTTGTCAGCGCTCTGAGCTGCGATAAGTCGCAGCTTTTTGTGTTTATAGTTTATAAAGTCTTTTAAGCTATTCCAGCTCTGCAAATAATGCACGCACGGCTGCAGCCGCTTCTTTAAGGTTTTCGGGGTCGCCGTTCATGCTGTTTGCCTCAAGCTTTCTGCCGTCGGGGAAGACTGCCTCCACGTTAAGCACGCCCGTGCTTAAGTCTAAAACAAAACGTCTGAAAAGCTTTGGCGCTTTCCAAGAGAAAAGGTTGTATTCTTCAGCAACGGCGGTAAGCTTTTCCCAAAAATCAGCAGGAGCTGCCTTGTCGGAGTAGGTATGCCTTATGCCGCTTTCGTCAACGTAGTCTGCATGGCATTTGCCGTCGGAAATGAAAAAAGCGTAGCAGGCTTTTGCGGTCGTACTTCCGTAGCTGAATGCAAAAGAAGCCTTTTTGTTTTTCATTGTTCTGTCTCCTTTCCGTAGGGCTTAAAGTTTTCTGTTTTGTCCTCAATCGTTATAACACAGCGACCGTTGCCACGGGCGCCGCCTGCACTTCCGTAATATTTAACCGTTACGGTAAAATACTTAGCGTCCTTTTCAATTATAAAAGTATAGGCTGTGCCTGTAAAATATTCGTCTTTTATTTCCTTCGAAACATCATCTGCCTCAACAAGCCCGTTGATAAGTCCGCTATCGCCAAGCGTCGCTTGATAAAGTGCAAATCCGTGCTCCTTTAAGGCGGCCTGAATATGAACGGCGTAATCGTTTATTTCTTCGTATATGCATCCGTCAAAGCTCGCCTCAAGCTTTGTAATATACTCTTTTGTCTTTATGTTGCTGGCGTTGTTCGGTACGAAAAACCAATGGGCATCCAAGGCGTCAATAGCGGCTTTGTTTGTAAAAACAGCCGTGTTCTCGTCAACCGTGCTATCAACGTTGCTCATTTCCTGCTGCTCGTTTCCACAGCCAAAAAGCAACAAGCACAGGCAAAATCCCAAAAGTAATAACGGCAATCTTTTAATCATTACCTTGCCTCCGTTTTTGTTCTAAGTGTTATGATAACAGCTTTTTCAATTTAAATCAATATAATTTTTATAGATTTATATATCATCAAGCGGACGGATTGGTTAAAATGCACATATTACGTCGCAAAAATTTTGTAATTATACCCATTGAAAACATATTAAGTAAGAAGTAGAATTAAAGTGTATATATTTTGGAAGGAGTATTGTAATGAAAAAAATAGTTACTCGCGCCCTTTTTGTACTTTTGGCTGCACTTATGATAGTTCCTCTTGTTTCTGTTCAGGTCAGTGCTGCTACTACGTTTGAACGCAAGCTTGGCGTTCCCGTTGATTACCAATATAATTACAAAACCGTTCGTTACACCACCAGCAGCGGTGTAGGCAAGTCTACCTCATCCTCCGGCTGCGGTGCGGCAAGTGCCTCTATGGTCGTAGAATATTTTACGGGTAACACCAGCCAAAACCCCGATACGCTGTTTAAGTGGGCTTGCGATAACGGCTACTATACGGGCAGCGGTCTTTCCTATGCTGCGGTTAAAAAGCTTTGCTCCAACTACGGCGTTACCCTTACTTGGATAGGCACCAAGGCTGAAATTATTGCCGGCCTTAAGGCGGGCAATCCCCTTATAGCTTTGATGGGCCCCGGCACCTTTACCTCCGGCGGTCACTATATCGTGCTTTCCGGTATAAAAGTTGTCGACGGTACTACGTATATCAGGGTAAACGACCCCAACAGCTCTTCCCGTACCAACAACTATTATACTCTTGATCTTATATGGTCTGAAAAAAGAACAACTTCCAGCACTCCCTTCGGTCTTTGCACGTACAGCACCGCACCCAAGGGTAAGGTTGATGATTATTATGTAGAGCCCGGCAAGTACAGTAAGGTTTACAGCTCTGACGGCTACCTTAACATTCGTGCTTCCGCTTCTTCCTCCGGCAGCGTTGTCGGCACCATACCCAGCGGTACATACATCGCGGTTCAAAGTGTTTCCGGTAACTGGGCGTACGTAAGCTATAACGGCGTTTCCGGCTACGTTTATATACCTTATCTTAAGGATGGCGGCGCAGCTACCGTTTCCGCTCCTTCTTTAACTGCGGCAAGCACCCTGGCTTATAATACAGGCATGACAGTTTCGTGGGCTGCAGTTGCCAACGCTACAAGCTATACCTATTCCGCAAAGCTCTATCAAGGCGAAATGAGCGCAACTACGGCAACTACAATAGCTTCCGGCACAACAACAAGCACCTCTTTTGCCATACCTGCTCAAAGCAGCGGTAAATACATAAAAATCAGCGTAACCGCTACCGACGGTAACACCTCCGCAAGCTCTTCCGCTACGGTTATGGTTGGGCCTTGGGTTGCCTATCCCACCGGTGTTGAGTATATTCCCGTTGCCGATATTAACGGCGCCGTATCTGCCAGCAACAGCACTGTTTGGACTGCTTCCAAAGGTGCCGCATTTACCTCTACTTATTGGCGTGCGTTTCTTTGCAGCCCTAATTCCGACGGTACTTATTCCGTAAAGACTATTTACGAGTACGGCGTTGCTAAGAACGTTACAGTCAGCGGCACCGATATACTTTGGGCTGTTCATTCAAGTTATACAAATTATGATTATTGCAAAGATATCGTTGTAGGTGACAAGTTAAGCCTTTGCGGTATTTATCTTGATAGCAATACTCTTAGGGGCAGTACACACATACTTGTTAACGGCGGCGTTCCTCTCCATCCCGATTCTTTAACCATTAAGGATTCTACCGTTTCCTACGACGGTGACTATCTTGTGGGTACGGATATTGGTACTACCGGTACTCAAGTTGCTGCCAAGTTTAATGAAGAATCCGCCTACGTTAAGGTATACGACCTTAACGGCAACGCCGTAAGCAACGGTGTTGTAGCTACCGGTTATACCGTTAACCTGGTTGTAGAAGGCTCTGCAAAGATTTCTTACAAGATAATCGTTGGCGGCGACGTTAACAGCGACGGTATTGTAAGTGCTTCTGATATCCTTTCTGTTGAATCCGTAATTTTGGGCAAGTCCGTATTTACAGAGCTTTACGAAAAAGCCGGCGATATGGATGGAACAGGCAATATAGGCACTACGGATTACATGATCCTTTCCGAAAAAATGCAATCTTAACAAAAGGGCTGAAATTTCTGTAAGGTGTATCCCTACAGAAGCAGACCGCTGACAAAGGCACGGAACACTAAAAACTTTTTTAACATTAGTCAAAACCATCGGTTTAACCGGTGGTTTTGATTTTCTTGCACTTAATGTCAAAAAAGCTGTGTTTTTTGGCGGCATTTTTGGAAAACTGTTACATCTGTTTTGCAAATAAATCAGTTGACTTATTCGAGCTTATATGCTAAAATAGACCAAAATATTACTATGGCTTACATTACAGTTTTTGTGCTGATGCAGGAGGTTGTTTATCATGTTTTTTGATGAGCTTAAAAATTTCGATGCGGAGATTTATGCGGCGTGTAACGATGAGTTTAACAGACAGTGCCATAACATCGAGCTTATCGCTTCAGAAAATATAGTTTCCAAGGGCGTTTTGCTTGCCGCAGGCACCGTTCTTACCAACAAGTATGCAGAAGGCTATCCCGGCAAGAGATATTACGGCGGCTGCGGATACGTAGACGTAGTTGAAGAAATTGCAAGAGAGCGTGCTAAAAAGCTTTTCGGTGCCGAACACGCAAACGTTCAGCCCCATAGCGGTGCAAACGCAAACCTTGCCGTATTTTTTGCTTTGCTCAATCCCGGCGATACCGTCCTTTCCATGAGCCTTGCTCACAAGTCGGATCGTAGCCATGTCGTTCTGTGAGC
>JAZUNS010000151.1:0-8680 GCA_045604285.1 Eubacteriales bacterium | reverse complement strand
GCACCCATTTTTATGCGAAGCTTTTTGCCGCTTTCAAGTTTTTCTAAAAGTCCTTCTGCAGAATACACCGAAATGGCGTCTCTCATAATGTTGTCATAAACTTCTCTTGCTGTCATTTTCACTTACCTATCCTTTATCAGTATGTTAATATATCTTCAAAATCATAACGCTTAAATTGAGCTTCATCAAAGGTGAAGTTATCGAAATACTTTTCCATAACGCCGTGATAAATCTCGTTGCACAGTTCGGTAGATATTCGGTCTTCGTTAGAATCGTACAACGCTTGTGTTTTATCCACAGCTCTTATTATGTAGTAGCCCAGGGGTGTTTCCACCGCAGTGATCTCTCCGGGCATTAAAGTATCGTATGCCGCAGAAAGCTCAGGCAAAATTTCACTATCGGTATAGAAATATCCTGCGGCGTTATCGGTCCAATTTGTCATATCAGAACGATACAAATTGCGTTCAAACTGCTTGGGATCGTTTACTATTTTTCCGTAGACCTTTTGACCTTCCGCCCTAACCTTAGCAATCTCTTCTTCGGGTTTGTACAGCGTACAGCCGTAGGAGTCTTGATACACGTAAGAGAAAACTATCTGTTGCATATAAACGCATTTGTCATTAAAGTATGCCTCAAGCTCCTCGTCACTGGGCCAAAAAACACCGCCGTACCCCACCAAATATTCTTTAAAATCCAAATAATCCATTTGGAACTTTAAAAAATCTTTTAAAGTTTGAGAATTAAGTCCGTAGGCATAATAATACTCTTCCAAAGCCGCAACGTTGTTGCCGAAGCCCTGCAACAAGCTTTCATAGGTTGAAACGTCAGTAGTACCCGAGGTGTAACCCTCGTAATCCTTAATTGCATACTGTGTTGCCATTGAATATTTGGCAAAGGATAACGCACTGTCAAGGACGTTTTCTTTCCTTGTAACGGTTAAATCCGGCAGCAATGAATTCCAATAAATGCGTTCTTCTTCAGCGCTGGGATTATTATACAAAAAATAACCTAACTCTGTATTTTTTGTTTCCACCAAAGCATAGTAAAACATTCTTGTAGGAAAGCTTAGTGTGTTATCGGAAAATAGTACGGCGTCGTCAAACTCTACAATTGCATCTACAACGTCACGTCCCCACTCCATAAGATTTTCATCATCTTGGTAAATATTGGCTATATTATCCCCAAGCTGAGAAAGCCCGATATTGCAGTTATAATCAGAAACGGCATTACCTTCATCCAAGGAAAAATCTTCCCTGGCTATATCCTCAAGATCCGCTGTACACGATGCAAAAGACAAAAGAAACGCCATAGCCAAAACGAACGTTAAAAATTTTTTCATGCAATAACCTCTGTAAAAGCGCAAATTAATAATCTATGATGTCAGCCGTTATAATATCGTACTTATTAAGCTCTTCGGTATTAAGCTCAACATAGCCGTAACGTTCCTCCATAACCGAAAGAAACTTTTCGTCTGCAATGGAAGTATATACGCTTTCATAAAGCTCGTCAACGTCATCGTCCGCTATATCAAATGCGGTTATTACGTATGCACCGTCGTTAGTTACGCACATTGCGTACTCACCGGCCTTAAGAGAGGCCGCTGCTTCTGCATAAGCAGAATTAGCAGTATCATACTTAACAAGCGTTCCTTCGGGATACGCTTTATACGTAGTATCCTCAGAAAGCTTTGCATAATCCTTCATAGCAGCGCCCGATTTTAATGCAGCAAGCAGCTCTTCTGCCTTTTTGGTAGCGTCGCCGCCGTAACTGTCATGTCTTAAGAATATGTGGGTAACCTTTCCGTAGGACTTTGCAATTTCTTCGGCAACCATCTCCTCGGTTACCTCACACAAGCCACCCTTTTCGCAAAGCTTATTTTGCAAGGCTGTTATTAAATATTTTTTCTCAAGATAATCTTCAAAATTATCAACGGTAATACCGTAACGTCTAAGATAATCCGAAAAGCCCTCTACACTACCGTAAGCCGAGATCCAATCATTAAGCTCGTCGGTTACGTATTCAAGGTTTTCGCTACTTAAGCTTACACCGTATTCAGAGGACATTTTTTTACAAATCAAAATCATTTTACAATGATCGTTAATATCCTTTTCCGCTATATCGCCAAGGGTTCCGTTTTCGGTTTCGGTCTTCCAGAACACCTCGGTATCTTCAACAATACTTGAAGAACCGTATTGCTGAAGATAATGCAATTTATTGGTTTTTAAGTAAGAAAAGATAAATGCGTACATCCCCGAAGTTAAGGTTTCGCTTTCATAGCTCATAACGGTAACCCCGGCGTTTTCAAGGTTTTCTACCGGATTAGGATTGCTTATTGTATCCTCGTCCCCGCCGCAGGCAGGTAAGGAGAGGGTTAAAGAAATCGCTAACAACAAAACTATAATTCTTTTCATAAATTTACCTGATGATTCTATATTTCCCAAGGCTTAAAGTCTTCCGTATCCAAACGGGTGCCGTCAACATAATTATACGCTGCATCTATGATTTTTGCAGCCTCGCGACTTTTAGCAGTGTCGGCATAGGCTTTAACTACCTCCGCCTTCTCTTCAGCAGTAAAATCGTCCTCTTCCCAAACGATGTATTGAAGTATCCATATCTGATGATTTTTTTCAAATACAAACAGCTCAATTTCACCGTCTTTTACTTCGTCGTGAGTCTTACCGAACATCGAAGCAAAGCTGTCGTTATTAAGATAAGCACCGTTAGGGCTGTTTTCTTTGATATAGTCACCGTGGGGGCTTTCTTCCAAGGCCTGCTCAAAGCTAACTGTTCCGTTAACTATGTTTTCGTGAATATCTTTGCAAGCACTTTTGCGCAGCTCAACGTACTCTTCGTAGGTATCTGCTTCGTATGCTAACGGATCTTCAATGGATTCTTTTGAATCCTCTGCCTCGGAGCTTTCGGTCTCGGAGCTTTCAGTCTCGGAGCTTTCGGCCTCGGAGCTTTCTGCCTCGGAGCTTTCTTCGGAAGCTTCTCCGTCTCCTCTTTGAGCCTCGTAAGCTTCTTTGGTGAGGATATCATAAGCAATATAATTAAAGCTTACCTGAACGGAATTGATCTCTTCAAGATACACCTTGAAAACATCATCATCGCTGAGCTTAACATCATCGGTGTCAGCGATTTTGCCACTTAAATTGTTCATAAGCAAGGGGAAATCGTAAAACAAGCTTACCCATTCATCCTTTGTTATACCATCGCCCGCCAAGTTAACTTCCCAAGCATCCATTACCCAATCGTAAGGAACTCCCTTTTCATCGGATATATCCTTCAAGCCATCCAAGAAATCCTTTTTGGAGATTTCAAGACTGATTGCCGCGGTAAGGCCTGTTTGATAATCCTTATGGTCTCTTGACAAAACGTAATCGTAATGATCTGCAAGTGCATTGTATACCAAATATGCTTCGCACTCGCTGTTAACATGGTCAACAACAAAATCACCAAACGTGCTTTTGCCAAGGCCGTCAGCTCCGATGGCATAGTTATACTTATAGGCACTGCGAAAATACAGCAAATAGTTATAAACATCCTCAGGAACTACGGTGTTCCAAAAGGCTTCTGTATCCTCAACGGTAATGGAAGAGCTTGAAGATAAATAACCGTAATACTCAACCATTGAGTTAAAGATGCTCATATAGTAGTCCTTATAGAACTTAGCCATGTAATTATAAAGACCTTTACTTATGTTAACGTCATCAAAAGAAAGGTTTAAGCTTTCAGCACTTTCATCGGTGCTGTAGCTGTCATCCATATTGTAAACGGGTTCGCTGTCAGCTCCGCAGGAACAAAGCAAGGAAGCCATAAGTGACACCACAACCAATATACTAATAACTTTAATTCTCATAGAATCACCATCCTAAAGGGCATTATACTACAAAAATTGTATTTTGTCTATAGATTTTCACACAATTTACCGTAGGCATCCAGCAAAAGAACCAAGGTTGCCAAAACGCCCTCTCCCGGCTTTAATCTACAAGACAAATGCGGTTTTGTACCCGCAGAAATCATTATTCTGCCTCGGAACAAAGGATTAACGCTTAAAGCCGAACAAATCTTTATATCTATGTTTTCGTTATACAGCGAGACCATATTCCCTTTCTGCTCAACAGCGCTAAAGCCAAAGCCTGCTGCCTTTCTTCTGCAAAGAGAAACCGTTATAAGGCTTGAGACGCTTGTTGGAATATCTCCAAAACGGTCGCAAAGCTCGTCTCTCAAATCCTCTGCATCTTCGTCGTCGGCAATAGACGCAATCTTTCTGTACATATCTATCCTTATAGCGGATGACGATATATAGTCTTCGGGGATATAGGCGTTAACGGATACGTCAACCGAACACTCTTTTTGTATAGGTGCTTCTATTCCCTTTGCTTCGTCAACGGCTTCTTTCAGCAATTTAATGTACAGATCGTAACCGATACTTTCAATATGTCCGTGCTGCTCAGCGCCCAGCAAATTCCCTGCGCCCCTAATCTCAAGGTCACGCATGGCAATTTTAAAACCGCTGCCGAATTCCGTGTATTCTCTTATTGCCTGCAAACGCTTTTGTGCAATTTCGGTAAGAAGCTTGCCCGGTCTGTAAGTGAAATACGCATATGCACGTCGTGAAGACCTGCCAACCCTACCACGTATTTGGTGAAGCTGCGAAAGTCCCATTCTGTCGGCGTCTTCTATAATAAGCGTATTGGCGTTGGGTACGTCGATACCTGTTTCTATTATCGTTGTGCAAATCAATACGTCGGTCTCTCCCTTAACCATCGACTCCCAAACCTCGGAAAGCTTATCCTTATCCATTTGACCGTGTCCTACAGATATAACTTTATCCGGGAATCTTTCTGAAAGGATTGCAGCCTTGGCATACATAACCTCGGTATTATTGATAAGATAAAACACTTGACCGCCACGCCTAAGCTCTCTTGCAATAGCTTCGTTGATTATCTCATCGTCATGCTCAAGCACATAGCTTTGAACCGGCAAACGATCTGCAGGTGCGTCCTCAAGAACAGACATATCACGTATACCGCTTAACGCCATATTTAAAGTTCTTGGTATGGGGGTTGCGGAAAGTGTAAGAGTGTGTATCCCGGTTGCCAGGGTCTTTATTCGTTCCTTATGAGTTACGCCAAAGCGCTGTTCTTCATCTATAACCAAAAGCCCCAGATCTTTAAATCCTATATCCTTTTGCAAAAGCCTGTGCGTACCGACTACAACGTCTATTTTGCCACGCTTAAGCTCTGACACCACGTTATCGTTTATTCTCTTTTCGTTAAGGCCGGAAAGCATGGCTATATCAACGGGAAAGTTCTTAAACCTACTTTTCATCGTTTGAAAATGCTGCCACGCCAAAAGAGTTGTGGGGACAAGAATTGCTACCTGTTTACCTGAATTTATGGCTTTAAACACAGCCCTTAGCGCCACCTCGGTTTTTCCGAACCCAACGTCACCGCAAAGCAGGCGTTCCATGGGAATACCGCTTTCCATATCGGCTTTAATCTCCTTTGCGGCGATTAATTGCCCGTCGGTCTCGGGATATTCAAACATAGCCTCAAACTCTTCTTGAAGCTCGTCATCGGGATAACAACAAAAAGCAATTTTTTGTTTTCTGGCGCTGTATAGCTGAATCAACTCTTTAGCAATGTTTTTAGCAGCTGCTTTTGCACGGCTTTTTGCCCTTTGCCATTCGGTGCCGCCCAAGCGATGAACTTTGACCGCCTCGGTATTACCGATAAACTTGCTTACAGAATCAAGCTGTGTGCAAGGTACGTAAAGACTATCGCCCGCCGCATAGGAAATTTTTATAAAGTCCTTAGAGACGCCGTCGCTTACCATATTGCGAAGCCCTTCAAATCTGCCGATGCCGTGGTTAACGTGAACGACGTAATCGCCCACGTTAAGATCTGCGTAAGAAGAAAGCTTTTCGCCTTTAACGCCGCTGTGAGTGCGTCTGGTAACAACCTTCTTTTTAGCCGCCTCCTCGGTGACCAGGGCAAAATGCGCACCGGGAACCTCAAACCCCTTTGCCTCGCCATTATTAAGCACCGACACGGCGATTTTGCCGTCGTACAGCTTGTCTGTAAGCTCGTAAGCCGAAAGCCCTTTGGACTGAAGAACGCTAAACGCATTGGCTTTTCCTTGCTCGTTCCTTGCCAGATATACAACTTTTTGTCCTGCCGTAAGCAGTTCGGTAAACTCTTCGGCAAGCATATCTACACTCATACCTGCGGTGCTGTTATGCTTTGTAACAAGGTTGGCATAGCTTTTGTATTCACCGCTTTTGCCGTTCACCAAAAATGCATCAAAGGTTATGCTGTTTTTGTTGGCAAGGCGCTTAAGCTCTATATCCGACAGACAGCACAGTGAGGTTTCAAAATCGCTCACGCCGCTGTCCGTAAGTCTCTCCAATATCTGGGTCTGTTCCCAATAATAAGCACGGGCACGCTCAAAAACACGGCGACTGTCCTTAATAACGGTAATGCATTCGCCGGCGTAATCCAAAAGTGAAGCTGCCTTTTCAAACAAAATTGAACGGTATTTATCGGGACACAAAACGTCACCGTTAGCAACTATTGCTTCACGCTCTCTGGTTAAAGACGCAGCATTAGCTGCGCTAAGCTCTGAAGAGGAAAGCTTTTTTTCTATATACTTCAGCACCTCAGCTAATTTAACAGAGGGGAACGTATTTTCCGTCACGGGCAGTACGGTAATTTCGGCAACACTGTCAATTCTGCGCTGACTGAGAACGTCAAAATGACCTATAAGGTCAACCTCGTCATCAAAGAAGTCGATTCTTACGGGATTTTCATCACCGGAAGTAAACACGTCTAAAATGCCACCCCGAAGAGAAAACTGCCCGGGGCCCTCTACAAACTCTGCCCTGCTGTAGCCCATGCTTAAAAGCTTATCACAAAGCAAACGCAAATCTTCGCATGCACCGCGCTTTAAAACCATGGCGTTGTTTATCAGCGTTTCGGGAGGCAAGGTATATTGCATAGCACCGTCGGGAACGGTTACGATTGCATCGTAATCATCAAGAAGCATCGCATAAAGCACCGAGATTCTGTTTTGCTCCCATTCACGTGAATAGGTTTCAACCGTATCGTAAAGAATACTTCTTGCAGGATAAAACAGCACCTTGGGCATATAGGTCATAAGCTCTTTTTGAAGGGCAATGCCCTGCTTTTCATCAGATACGATAAACAAAAGCTTTTTTTGGCAGACCCTTGCAATTGCTGCCGAAAACGCAGGCAAGGCACTGTCGCACACACCGTTTACCAATGCAGGCAGTTCCCCTGCGGAAACGGAGCGCAACAGCGCCGAAAACTCTTTATCATTTTTAATAGCATCAAGAATTACGTTCATTTTACAGCCCTGTTACACGCATTCATAGCCGCATCCGTTTTACCTTGTACCAAAAGTTCAACCGTTTTTAAAACGTCGCCGTAGCGGTCTTCTATAAGCTTAGTATCAGCAGCAGAAGGAGCGCTTAAAACCCAATCCGCAAGGTCGTAATCCGGAGAGGGCTTTTCGCCGACACCTATCTTTATCCTGGGATATGCCTCGCTGCCCAGATGTGCGTTTATGGATTTTAAGCCGTTGTGTCCGCCTGCGCTACCCTTCATACGCAAGCGCAAAGCTCCGCAGGGCAAAGAGATATCATCACAAAGCACTATAACCCTGTCAGTTGTAAGCTTATAAAACCGAGCTATAGCACCTACAGCCTCTCCGCTGTTATTCATAAAAGTCTGGGGCTTAACCAAAAGCACGTTTTTGCCGCAAATTGTACACTTTTCGTTAAGAGAAGAAAATTTCATTTTCTTAAGATTTATTGCGTACTTATCCGCCATGTAATCTATAGCATTAAATCCCACGTTATGGCGAGTTTTATCGTATTGCTTACCGGGATTACCCAAGCCTACTATTATATAGTCTATATTGCTCTTTTTAAAAGCAGAAAATACGTTCATATGCACCTCAAATATTGTATTCAATACCATGTAATTTTACTATCAAGTTAAGATTTTGTCAACCGTATTTGCGGTTTTAGTAAAAACACTCAAAATTTAATTATAAATTTGTTAACATTTTTTGTTTGTTTCTATAGCATTTTTTAACAATCTGTGTTATAATGCATTGTTGTAACAGTAGACTTTTAAGAAATTCTATAAATTGGAGGATTTTATGGCAAAAAAGTTCGTTTATCAGTTTAGCGAAGGCAATGGCAAAATGAGAGAGATTCTCGGCGGCAAGGGTGCTAACCTTGCAGAGATGACCAATTTAGGTCTTCCCGTTCCCCAGGGCTTTACGGTTTCTACCGAAGCTTGCACCCGTTACTATGACGACGGTGAAGTTATTGCCGATGATATTATTGCAGAAATCGAAGAACATATCGGTAAGCTCGAGGCTTTAACGGGCAAGAAGTTTGGTGACAAAGAGAATCCCCTTCTCGTTTCCGTTCGTTCCGGTGCAAGAGCATCTATGCCCGGTATGATGGACACTATTTTGAACCTTGGATTAACGGACGTTGCAGTAGAAGGTTTTGCAAAGAAGACAGGTAATCCGAGATTTGCATATGATTCATACCGCAGATTTATCCACTGCCGAGGCGCAGCGGTCGGGATCGGCGTCAAGGCCCAGGATATCCCGGCGGATCAGGGCCAGGGCGTGGGCC
>JAZUNS010000150.1:0-10252 GCA_045604285.1 Eubacteriales bacterium | reverse complement strand
GCTATAGTAAGCTCTTTAACGCCGTTAGCGTTTGCACCGGGGGTATTGAAAACAACTATACCCTCTTCTGCACATCTGTCAACGGGGATGTTGTTAACGCCTGCGCCTGCACGGGCGATGGCAACGAGATTCTTGCCGAATTCCATATCGTGCATAGCGGCGGAACGAACCATTATTGCATCGGCATCAGCGGCATCAACGCCGATGTTGTACTTGGCGCTGTCAAACTGCTTAAGACCTGCTGCGCCTATTTTGTTAAGTAAAGCTATATTTTTCATGCGTGTTTCTCCTCAAAATCTTTCATAAATTCAACAAGCTTCTTAACGCCTTCGATGGGCATTGCGTTATAAATGGAAGCGCGCATACCGCCTACGGAGCGGTGACCCTTAAGGTTTACAAAGCCTGCTTTTGCTGCTGCAGAGCAGAATTCCTTATCCAAATCAGCATCGCCGGTAACGAAGCATACGTTCATGAGAGAACGGAACTCTTTTTCTGCGGTTGCCTTAAAGAGCTTGGAGCTGTCAAGATAATCGTAAAGGATAGCTGCCTTTTCACGGTTCATCTTTTCCATAACCTCAAGACCGCCGAGGCCGAGGATCCATTCATAAACCAAGCCTGCTACGTAGATAGAGTAGCAAGGAGGAGTGTTAAGCATAGAGTCGTTGTCTGCCTGAGTCTGATAGTTCATGTAACCGGGGCACTGAGGAAGAGTATTGCCAAGCAAATCTTCTCTTATAATAACAACGGTAAGGCCTGCGGGGGCCATGTTCTTCTGTGCGCCTGCATAAATAACGCCGTACTTGCTTACGTCAACGGGAACGGAGAGAATGCCGGAAGACATATCCGCAACCAAGGGGATATCGCCTGTTTCGGGAACATAGTTGTAAACGGTACCGTAAATGGTGTTGTTGTAGCAGATGTGAACGTAGTCAGCATCCTTAGAGAAAGCGTCCTTATCAACAACGGGTACGTAGGAGAAGTTCTTATCCTTGCTGGTAGCAACTATATTAACGGTGCCGTATCTTTCGGCTTCCTTAGCTGCCTTGCCGGAGAACTGACCGGAAACGATATAGTCAGCCTTGCCGGTCTTCATAAGGTTAAGGGGTACTGCGGAAAACTGAAGAGTTGCACCGCCCTGCAGGAAAAGCACCTTATAGTTATCGGGAATATTCATCAGCTTTCTGAGAGAAGCTTCAGCATCCTTTATTATTTTATCGTATACAGGTGAACGGTGACTCATCTCCATAACGGACATGCCGCTGCCCTGGTAGTCAAGCATTTCCTCCGCTGCTTTGTTGAGCACTGCCTCGGGAAGCATGGAGGGACCTGCTGAAAAATTATAAATTCTGCTCATAATTATTCCTCTTTTCTAATAAATTTGTAAGTTCATATTACTACATTTTACTATGATAGTCAATAGTAATATGTCTAAAAATTGTGTTGACATAGGTAAAAAAAATTGTTATAATCAAATAGTTAAAAGGGTAAATGTAAAATGTCTGTTTTTGTGTCTATTTTTAGGCGTACCCTTTACGAAAAAGATTTGATGGAGCTGACTTTTTTTGAAAGAATTATCTGCTTTTTTGAAAAGCAAAAGACGCAGATTTGTTTTGTTTGCCGTTGACCTTTTGTGCATACTTTTTGCCTTTGCATTTGCGTGGATACTTATAATGGGTACAAGAATTAACAACGAGCTTGTGTTGTACTCTGCCGAAAACGCCGTAGTTATTCTTTTGTTTTTGGCGTTTGCCGGTGCGTATTCCCGCATATGGCGCTACGCCCAGATGAAGTATTACGTACCCATGGCTTTTGCGGTAGTGGGTGCCATGTCGCTTTGCTTTACGGTAAGCAAAATTGCAAAGTGGCCGACGCAAGTTCAGGCAATAGTTTCAGCCCCCCAGGACAGCGCAAGGCTAATGTACGTGTTTATACTTTTTGCTTGTATATTATGCATTATTTTAGTAATTGGTGTGCGCATGGCGTACCGCACGATTTACGAGATAAAGGGTGGGCACCACAGCCACGGCACCGTAAACCGCAAAAGGACGCTTATAGTAGGCGCAGGTCAAGCCTGCTGGCTGCTGTTGGCGGAGATACAAAACACCGAGTGCGAGTATTCCGTTGTTGGCGTTGTAGACGATGACGGCGAAAAAATAGGCAGAAACATTCAAGGCGTTTCCGTTTACGGCCCCATTGAAAAAGTAAAGGAAGTAGCGGAAAAGGTTAATGCTGAGATTATCATTATAGCCATCCCCTCTGCAGACAAGGAAGCCAAGAGAAGAATAGTTGGTCTTTGCAACGAAACTAACATTGAAGTAAAGATAATACCCGAGATATACAACATTCTTGACAAGAATAAGTTGATAAGCCAAATGCGAAAGATAAACACCGAGGACCTTTTGGGCAGAGAGCCGGTGCTTATGGACGTTAAAGAAAGCGGCGAGCTTATTTGCGGCAAGGTTGTAATGGTAACCGGCGGCGGTGGCAGCATAGGCAGTGAGCTGTGCAGACAAATAATAGCATACAAGCCCAAACGGCTGGTTATAGTTGATATAAGCGAAAACAGCGCTTACGATATACAGCAGGAAATTCTTTCAAATTACGGCGCCGATGCACCTATAACCGTGCATATCTCTTCCGTAAGAGATTTTCATAAAATGGACGTGCTGTTTGAAAAATATACCCCTGCCCTCGTTTTTCATGCGGCGGCCCACAAGCACGTTCCGCTTATGGAAAACGATCCCGAGGAAGCGTTGAAGAATAACGTTGCAGGTACCTACAACGTGGCGTTTTTGGCAAACAAATACAAGGCTAAGCGGTTTTTGCTTATATCCAGCGACAAGGCAGTTAACCCCACCAACGTTATGGGCGCCACAAAGCGTTTTTGTGAAATGCTTATACAGCACTTTGATTCCATATCCGAGAACACCGAATATTGTGCGGTGCGTTTTGGTAACGTTTTGGGCTCTAACGGCTCGGTAATTCCGCTGTTTAACAAGCTTATAGAGCAAAAGAAGGATTTGCCCGTTACGCACCCCGAAATAACCCGCTATTTTATGACCATACCCGAGGCCGTATCTCTTGTTTTAAGAGCGGGGGCGATGGCAAACGGCGGTGAGATCTTCGTGTTGGACATGGGCACCCCCGTAAAGATTGCGGATCTTGCAAAAAACCTTATAAGGTTGCACGGATATATACCCGATAAAGACATAAAGATAAAATACGTAGGATTGCGTCCCGGCGAAAAGCCTTATGAAGAACTTTTGATGGGTGACAATCTATCAGCCACAAAGCACGGTAAAATATTTATTGAAGAAACGGGAAAAATCGACAGTGCGCACCTTATGGAATGCTACGACAGGATGTGCACCTGCGCCGACAGCAATGACAGCGATGCTTCGGTAAAAGCGCTTGCAGAGGCTGTTCCCACCTTCCATAGAGCGGTTTGTTCCGCAAAGGCTGAATAATAAAGTAAAGCAGGAGAAGAAGCTATGAACTTCAGTATAGAAAAGATTATAAAGCTTTTAAGGAAAAATTTTCTTATAATGCTTGCGGTTGCGCTTTTATGCTCTGCTGCAATGTATTATTACAAAAAGAACAATACTATTCCTGTCTATACGGCGTATACAGAGCTTTACGTAAACACGGTTTTTAAAGAGGACGGCACCCTTTCCTCCGGCATTTCTGCGGAAAGAAACTATGTTTCTACTTATATAGAAATGTTTAAGACCGTAAAGTACAGCAACGAGGTTCACGGCTTTTTAAGCGAAGAAGACCAGCAGAAAATTACCCCCAACGGTATACACAACGCACTTGCCATAGGCAGTAAGAACGAAACCGAGATTATTTACGTGCGCGTTTATAATACCGACCGCGACCTTGCCCACGATATAGCAAAGGCGGTGGCGCAGTCTGCACCTAAATACCTTAACAAAGAATTCGGCGTTGCCGCAGTTAAGGTCGTTGAAGATGCAAGAATTACCGGCGTAAGCTCGGTATCCTACAAAAAAAGCGTAATTATCGGCTTTGTTTTTGGGGCTGTTTTGGTGTTTTTTATTGCGTTTATAAAAGATCTGTACGATTACAGATTGAGGAATTCTTCGGAAATAAAGGAGCGCTACAATCTGCCGGTTTTGGGTACCGTGCCTATGTTTGACAGCAAAGCCTCCGGCGCTCAGGACAAGTACAAGTATTACAACAGATACAGACGCGGACGCAGAAAATAAAGGGAGGTACACGTTATGTTTTTCGGCAAAAAAGACAAGGCTTACGTAAACAAATACTCTGCCTACGGTAACGATAACGAAACTCCGCTTATGTTTTCGGTTAAGGAGGCTTACAAGGCTATCCGAACCAATATTGCTCTTTCGGTTATGAAAGAGGGCTGTCGCAGGCTGGTATTTACAAGTGCCATCCCCTCTGAAGGCAAAAGCACCACCGCACTTAACGTAGCGGTTTCGTTTTCCAGGGCGTATTCCAAAGTTTTGCTTATAGACTGCGACCTTAGAAAGCCCCGTATGCACAGAGCCTTGGGGCTTAGCAACAACGTGGGCGTTTCCAACGTGCTTAGCGGCTTGGCAACCTTGGATGAAGCTATACAAAAATCCCGTTTTGAAAATCTTGACGTTTTGTCTTCGGGGCTTATTGCGCCCAACCCTTCCGAAATGCTTGCAAGCGACCGTATGCAAAGGATGCTTGATACTCTGTCGGAACGATATGAGTATATAATTATAGATACCCCGCCCATAAACGTAGTTGCAGACGCACTGCCTCTTATAAAAATATCTGACGGTATGGTGTTGGTTGTAAGGCAGAATTATTCTACCCACGGCGAGATGGAGCAAGCACTTTCCAAGCTTCAGTTTATCAACGCCAAGGTTTTGGGCGTTGTGGTTAACTGCTCCAGCGAGACGGTTACCCGCAAGTACAAGAGCATGGGTAAATATATGGATAAGATAAACGAAGAGCCTGCGCCCCTTGACAAAGCCGAGGATAAATAGTAGCGCTATGGTAGATTTTCACACCCATATACTTCCCCGCATGGACGACGGGGTTAAAACCGTTGAAGAGTCGGTAAAGGCGCTTTCTGAATTAAAGCTATGTGGAGTAAATCATTTGGTATTAAGCTCTCACTTTTACTCTAACGAGTGTTCGGTAGAGGAGTTTACCAAGGCGCGGGACCTTTCCTACAGCCTGCTTAAAGCGCATACCGAGGGCAAAGAGCTGCCTAAGCTTTATTTGGGGGCAGAGGTTTACGTTACTTCCCTGCTTTTTAACAACGAAAGCCTTATGCCGCTTACCGTTAACGGAAACGGTATTATGCTGACAGAGCTTCCCTACGATAAGAAGCTTTCGGCACGGGATGAAGAAAATTTAGAACGGCTAATTTATAATTGTGATATAACCCCCGTTTTGGCGCATATTGAAAGATACCCGTTTTTGCTTGACCACGGGCTTTTGGATGAGCTTTTTACAATGGGGTGCAGAGCACAGGTTAACATAGGTGCGTTTGACGGCAGACATAGCCGAAAGCTTAAAAAGCTTGTAAAAAAAGGCTTTTTGTTTACCCTTGGCACCGACACCCACAGCCTGAACGATGCTTATGCCTTTGCAAAGCAGCTAAAGGCAGCGGTAGACGCCGTGGGAGATGAATATATAAATGATGCATTTGCATACACTAAGGAGAAACTTTTAAAATGCTGAAGTTTGAAAACGTTTGTTTTACGGTACCCGATACGGGTGTTGATATTGTTAAAGACCTTAACCTTGAGGTTAAGGATGGAGAAATTTTGGTTGTAACCGGGCCCAACGGCGGTGGTAAAAGCACCCTTGCCCGTTTGGCTATGGGCATAATAAAGCCTACCTCCGGCAAGATATATCTTGACGGTAAGGACGTTACGGATATTGATATAACGGAAAAAGCAAAGCTTGGCATAGGCTATGCCTTCCAAGCGCCCCCCAGATTTAAGGGGCTTACGGTAAAAAGGCTGCTTAACCTGGCGGCAGGCGGAGAGATAAGCGACGTTGAATGCTGCCGCTTTTTATCCAGGGTTGGGCTTTGTGCCGCAGATTATCTGGACAGAGCTTTGGACGCTACCCTTTCCGGTGGCGAGCTTAAGCGCATTGAGGTTGCTTCCCTTTTAGTGCGCAGCCTTAAGGTTGCAATTTATGACGAGCCCGAAGCAGGCATTGACATTTGGTCGTTTAATATGCTTGTTAACGCTTTTAGTACCCTTGGCAAAGAAAACAGCGGTTCTTTGATGATAATCTCTCATCAGGAGCGTGTTATGCAAACTGCAGACAGAATAGCCGTTATAGCCGAGGGCAAGCTTAAGGATATAGGCACCAAGGAAGAGATACTGCCAAAGCTTACCGAGCTTTTCCGCAGAGAATGCATTAAGGTTCAAAAGTAACACGGTTGGAGGAACATATGAACAATAAACTTTTAGGCAGCGACCTTAAGCTGCTTGACGTAATAGCCTCTATGCCGGAGCTGCCCAAGGGCGCCGCTGTTAACGTAAGAAAAAACGGCGAAAAGGCTGTTAGAAACATAACCGAAAATATCGATATACGCACTAAAGAAGACGGCAGCGGTATAGATATAATAATAAAGCCCAACACTAAGGGCGAATCCGTCTACATTCCCGTTATTCTTACCGAAAGCGGCCTTGAAGAGACCGTAGCCAACGATTTTATCATAGGCGACGGTGCCGAGGTGGAAATAGTTGCAGGCTGCGGTATTTGCAACAGCGGAAGCTGCGGCAGCAGTCACAGCGGCATTCATACCTTTAAGATCGGCGCAAATTGCAAGGTTAAATACGTAGAAAAGCACTACGGCGAAGGCAGCGGTGACGCAGTGATGAACCCGTCTACGGTTATAATGCTGGGTGAAAATTCGGTATTTGATATGGAGTCTACCCAGATACGCGGCATCACCTCTACGGTTCGTAACACCGTGGCTTATTTGGCGGAATCCGCCAGAATGAACGTGGCAGAGCGTTTGGTTACCCACGGCAATCAGATTGCTAAGTCGGATATGGAGGTTTTCCTTAACGGCAAGGGTAGCAGCCTGCAGATAGTATCCCGCTCGGTTGCAGAGGATAGCTCTTCTCAGATGTTTCATCCCAAGGCAGTGGGCAATACCGCTTGTAACGCGCACATACAGTGTGATGCGATAATTATGGATAAGGCGGCAGTTGGCAGTATACCCGAAATACAAGCCAACAGCGCCGAGGCTTCCATAATCCACGAAGCCGCCATAGGCAGAATAAACAACGAACAGCTTTTAAAGCTTCAAAGCCTGGGACTTACGGCAGAGGAAGCCGAAGCCGTTATTATAGAAGGCTTTTTAAGTTAAAGGGAGGCACGAACAATGACAGCAAAATTCGAAGTAAAAGGTATGCACTGTGCGTCCTGCTCTGCTATAGTTGAAAAAACCATAGGCGAGCTTGAGGGGGTAAAATCCGTTGCGGTTTCCCTTCTTCTCAACAGCGCCGAGGTTGAATACGACGAGGACAAAATAAGCCCCCGTCAGATTGCAAAGGCAGTAAAGGCTGCCGGTTTTCCCACGGCTGTAAAAAAAAAATAGCTGACGGCAACAATGAAAAAGAAAAGGGTGGGCTGCGCATTGCGCTGTCTATCCTCTTCCTTATACCCCTTTGGTACGTTGCCATGGCGCATCATATGAAATTCCCCCTGCCCGATTTTGCTGAGGAGCATTTGGTAAACGGGCTTATCCAGGGGGGATTTTTGTTGCCTATTTTGGTTTTGTGTTACCGTATGCCCATAAACGGCTGGCGCAGTCTTTTACGGCTTAGACCCGATATGGACAGCCTTGTGGCAACGGGCGTTACCGCTTCCCTTGCCTACAGCATCGTTAGCCTTATAAGAGGCGAAGGTACCTATTATTTTGAGGCAGCGGGCATGATACTTTGCCTTATATCACTGGGCAAGCATATAGAAGCCAGAGCAAAGCGACGTACTGCATCGGCAGTAGAAAAAATAATAAGCCTTTCCGTACCCGAAGCCACGGTTATAAGGGACGGAAAAGAACAAAGAATTGCCGCAGAAGAGCTTGTTATAGGCGACGTTATTGTGGTAACCGAGGGCGAGCGCTGTGCCGTTGACGGCACGGTAATTGATGGCGGCGGAACCTTTGACGAAAGCGCCGTTACCGGTGAAAGCATCCCCGCCGACAAGCTTATCGGTGACAGCGTTATAAGCGGCAGCGTAAATATGGCAGGCAGAGTTACGGTGCGTGCCGAAAAGGTTGGCGAAGAAACTACCGTTAACCGAATAATAAAGCTTATGGAGCACGCAGCGGCGGCAAAAGCCCCCATTGCACGGATAGCAGACAAGGTCAGCTCTGTTTTTGTACCCGGGGTTATGTCCCTTGCAGTAATTACCGCAATAGTTTGGATCATACTTGGAGATGCGCCTGCCGCTTTTGCCCACGGTGTATCGGTATTGGTAATTTCCTGCCCCTGCGCCTTGGGGCTTGCGACGCCCTCTGCCATTACGGTTGCGCTGGGAGCAGCGGCTGAACGGGGCATTTTGTTTAAGGATGCGGCGGCGCTGGAATGTGCGGGCAAAGTAACTTGTCTTGCGCTGGATAAAACCGGCACCCTTACAAAAGGAGCGCCCGAGCTTACCGACACCTACGGCGATATAAAAGAGGTTGCCTACGCCGTTGAAAGTCTAAGCCCGCACCCCGTAGCAAAGGCGGTTTGCAAGGCATTTGACGGAGTTAAAAAGCTTGACGCAGGCGATTTTAAAAGCTATGCAGGCAAGGGTGTTTCGGCAACAGTTGAGGGGAAAACCGTCTATGCGGGGAACCGCCGTTTTATGGACGAGCAGGACATAAAGCTTAACGAATATGAAGAGCACGCCAACCGCCTTGAAAAGCAGGGCAAAACCTTGTTGATTTTTGGCTGCGAGGGCAAGTGTCTTGGGCTTGCGGCGGTTTCTGACAGTTTGCGTGACGATACGGTTGATACTGTAGAAAAACTTAAGTCTTGGAATATAAGACCCGTTATGCTTACGGGGGACAACAACAACGCCGCCGCCTACGTGGCAGAGGCTGCAAAAATTGAGGAGCACCACGGAAGTTTGCTGCCCCAGGACAAGGTTGCATATATTGAAAAATACGCCTCTGAGGGCAAAATTACGGCCATGGTCGGTGACGGAGTTAACGACGCCCCTGCCCTTGCCACGGCGGCGTTGGGCATATCCGTAATGGGCAGCAGCGATATTGCTGCAGACGCAGCAGACGTCGTACTGATGGAGCCCGGTATAAACCGAGTTGCCGAAAGCGTACGCATAGGCAAAAAGACCCTGCGGGTTATTAAGCAAAATCTGTTTTGGGCGCTGATATATAACGTAATTCTTATTCCCGTGGCGGCAGGTGCTTTGGTTGCGACGGGCATAGAAATAACACCTTCTATCTCTGCAGCGGCAATGAGTATGAGCTCGCTTACGGTTGTTGGTAACGCCTTGAGATTAAAGCTGATTTTAAAAAACAAAAAATAGGCATAGCTTTATAAAAGCGAAGATAAATAATATATGTAAGAGATTTTAAAATTAAAACAGCAACCGATCAACTTACGTTGAAGGGTTGCTGTTTCTTTACTTGTAAATGGGCTGATTATTCAAAGCATTAGCGTACAGCCTATTTTAATGAACTATTCTTCGGTCTTGCCCTTGGAGAGGATAAGGTTGGAAATTATACCAAGGATAAGAGCAACTGCCGTAGTGGTGAGGGTTACCTTACCGAAGGTGAGGGACAAACCGCCGATACCGGAAATAAGGATAGCACTTACTACAAACAGGTTTTTGTTTTCGTCAAGGTTAACGTTCTTTATCATCTTAAGACCGCTTACTGCGATAAAGCCGTAAAGAGCCATACAAACACCGCCCATTACGCAGGAGGGTATAGAGTTAACGAAAGCAACGAAAGGAGTAAAGAAGGAGATAAGTATTGCCAGCGTTGCGGCACCGATAATGCTGTAAACGGAAGCGTTTTTGGTGATAGCTACGCAACCAACGCTTTCGCCGTACGTTGTGTTGGGGCATCCGCCGAAGAATGCGCCTGCGAAAGAGCCGATACCGTCGCCGAGAAGTGTGCGGTGGAGACCGGGATTTTCAAGAAGATCTCTTTCGATGATAGAAGAAAGGTTCTTGTGGTCTGCGATGTGTTCAGCAAATACAACGAATGCAACGGGAACGTAAGCAACAGCAACAGTTGCAAGGTATG
>JAZUNS010000149.1:0-16833 GCA_045604285.1 Eubacteriales bacterium | reverse complement strand
AATATATTCGTCTTGTATAGGCGATTTTCTGCTGTTTATAAGGTCTACCTTTTGAGGAAGAATATCTACTGCTGTAACCTCGTTGTGCTGTGCTAACAATACGGCTAATGATAAGCCTACATAACCTGTTCCGGCTACTGCTATTTTCATACTACAATCCTTTCTGAATATTTTATATGACAAAAAAAGCACCGCGTTGCAGTGCTTCTGGAGCTGATAACCAGAGTCGAACTGGTGACCTCATCCTTACCAAGGATGTGCTCTACCAACTGAGCTATATCAGCACGACTTGGCGACCTGGATGGGACTCGAACCCACGACCTCTAGCGTGACAGGCTAGCGTTCTAACCAACTGAACTACCGGACCGTATCGCCGCTATACTTCGTATTAGGCTTTTGCCGTGCCCCTCAAATCAGCGCTTGATTATAATAGCACAGTTTTTTCCGTTTTGCAATAGTTTTTTTGAATTTTTTTCAAGTTTTTTCAAAAATTTTTTTTGACTTTTCTGAATGGGGGCAAAATGCCTTGTTCAGCGCCTTTTTTGGCATTTTAATTTCAGCAAGCTTTGGGTACCTTACCCAAAGCTTGCTGTTTTTTTGCTAAAAATTGCTTTTAAGCCTTTCCCTTTTTGTAAACGAGAAAATAATATGCGGCGGCAGCGCCTGCAACTATAATCACACCGACGATGGCAATAATGCCGCCGATGCCCAAGCCGCCACCGTCCTTGCCTGCAGGGTCGGGTACAACAGAAACGGTGCTGTCGCTTTCCTCAGCGGATACGTCTTCACTTACAGGCTCTGACGCAGCAGAAGAATCTTCGGTAGGTGTACCGGACACTTCCCCGCTGACATCGGTATCGCCGGAGTTGTCGTTATCGGGAGTTCCGGGGATTATTTCGCCGGAATCTTCAGAAAGCTCGGAGCTTTCGTCAGAGGTTTCTGACGATGCGGTGTCACCGCTTTCGTCAGCAGACTCTGTCTGGGTGGAGCTTTCGTCAGGCTCTACGCTTTCGGAAACGTCATTGCTGCTTTCAACGGGAGGGATATCCTCGCTTTCGTTAGGGGCAGCGCTGCTTTCGGGTTCCTCGGAAGGCTCTTGCTCTGTAGAGCTTTCGGGAGGGGTAGCCGCACTGCTGTCATCAGGGTAATCACCGATCTTTACGGTGAGGCTGTTGTTTTTTGCGGGGTAGTTATCAAAGTTTGTGATAACAACTATCATAGCGTCAATAAGCTTTTGTGCATCTTTTTTAACGGTTATGACGGTCTCTCCCTCTGCCTTTGCGGTGAAAACCAGCCTAAAGCCAAGCGCCTTGCTTTCAGTTATAACGAAATCCTCGTAATCCATATCAGCGCCTGAAGGGATATCGGGCAGTACACGAAGCCAGCAATAATCGTAAACCTCGCCGGTTTCGCTATCTACGCCGGGGTTAAAAAGGAATCTGTAATAATTGCCCCAGCTTTTAGGTGCCAAAACTTCTTGAAAGCTAAGCTCAAGCATGCTTTTATCGTACTTTACGGGGATATCGCAAGCGAGGAAGCCTTCATCATGGGTGTAATTTTCGATGTAAACCTCAACGGTTATAAGGTCACCCACGGCAACGGTATCGTCTTCACAATGGAATACGATATCAGCAATGGGAGCATCGCTCATAGCGGCAGATGCAACCGTCCCCGCTGCGGTGACACATATCATCAAAAAGCATAAACATACAACAAAAAATCTTTTCATCTGAACATTTGAACGGGCGCCTGCCAAAAAGCAGGCGCCGGCTCCCTTATAGATTGTGTTAAATTAGCTTATTTGGTAATCTTCATTTCCAAATGGAGAAGATCTGCGGTGGATATAATATCACCGTTGCTGATAGCGCCGGCAGTGAATGCTGCGCCTGTAATATTGGACTTACCGATGAGGTAAGTTTCGATAATTGCGTAGTCGGTGGTGTTGATAACAGCGTCACCGTCCAGGTCACCGTAGATTATGAGAATGCAGGTGTCCTCGCCGTCTGCAGACTTAAGGATAGCGCCGGTGCCGGGAACAGAGGTATCCGGCATAGCGGTACCGTCAGCATAATATACGCTTATATCGTCAACGAACATATCCTTTATCTGCTTAGCGGTAGCGCCGGCATCATAGAAACCGGTAAGGAGCTGTTCGCCCGTATCTGCCACGTGGGTGGAAACGAAGCTGTCTTCAAGGGTGAAGTTTGCAATACCGTAAACGGCGGGGTCTGCCTTAGCAACGCCTGCGCCGGTATTCTTAGCGGGGGTAGCAACAACGGAGTTATCAGCTGCGGAGTAAAGAACGCCGCCTACGGAATAGTAGTAGGAGCTGGTAGCGGAAACGTTGATGTTTACAAGGTTATCGGAAGCAAAGGTAGGAGAGCCCCAAGTAATTGTGTTGGGGATATAAACGCTCTTAAGATTGCTCTTACCGGTGAAAGCGGTGCCGGAGATACCGGTTACTCTGCAGTAAGTGTTGGAGCCGCTTACGTATACGTACTGAGGAATTTCTACGTTGGTAACGGTGTTAGGTTCTTCAGTAGTAACTTCGTAGGATCCGCCGCCCTTAAGTGCGGTATAATACTTATCAACGTAGCCCATGAAATAAACCCACATATCACCGGTGTTACGGGTGTAAGTACCGGAGGAGGTGTTATATCTCATCTGCTGAGGACAGTTCTTTTCGTTAGAATCCCAGTGCTGACGAATAGCGGTGCCGGGCTTACCGTCGCCGGGGTTAAGACCGTGTCTTACGCAAAGCTCTGCAGTAAGGAGAGCTGCACGGCGGCAGTTGAGGTAGAAGGTGTTGTTGAGGAAGTTGGTCCATGCGGAGCCGGAGAAGGAGGTCCAGCCGTTAACGCATACTTCCATACCGATACCGTAATAGTTACCGGTACCGTAGGACCCGTCACTTGCGTGCCATGCGTTTTCATCATCGGGAATACCCTGATAGATACCGTCACTACCTACCGTGTAGTGCCAGGAGGAGGAGGTACAAGCAGAGTTAGTGGTTTGATAATTGTGGTTAGCCTTAGCGGTTGCGCCGGAAGCGTAGTTACCGGTGTTGTGAATAACAACGTACTTTTTGGTTATGCCGCTGATACCGGGGCGGTTGCTTCTGGAGCTGGAAACGAAGGATGCAGTAACGGTACACTGATCAGCGGTACCCTTACCGATGGTCCAAGAAGTGTTGTTTACCTTACCGGTTGCAGAGCAAGGGGTGATGCCGCTGCCCTGAACGGTAGTGGTTTTGGTGTAGCTGTTGGTGTAACCGGTAACGTAAGCGGTACCTGCGGTTACGTTTGCGGAATACGTAAGACCCTGGTTATCCTCTGCACCGGAAGCGGTGATAGTGGTAACGTCAGCCCAGATATAGCAGGAGATTTCAGAGCAAGCAACGGTGCCGCTTTGAATGATCTCTATTTTAATATACTGTGCTTCACAGCCCTTAGCCTTTGTAAAGCCGATGCTGTAGGCGGTCTCATCAGAAGGGGAAGCAACGTTCTCACCGTCACCTGCATAGCTGTATGCGGTACCGTCGTTGGAAACGTAGTACTTAACAGCGGTGGGGAGAGAATAGCCGTTGGAAGAAGAATTGTGGAAACGTGCATAGAAATCGGTAAAGCCGATTGCCTTATAACCAAGGTTGATTATAACGGTGGTAGTACCGGAGCCCTTAAATACGGAAAGGTAAGAGGTGGCGTTGCCGGCACCGCCGTCGGTAAGGCGAACGGCGTTATCGGGATAAGTAGCATCGGCAGAAGTGCCGGAATAGCTTACTTCGTAGGATTTAGTGCGGGTAGCGGCAATTTTTTGACGCTGTGCGCTTACGGTAGTTGTCTTATCAACGTCATATACCCAAATGGTAGACGCAGCTTCGGACAAGGTTGCGTATGCTGTAAAAATAGAAACCAGCATAACAAGAGAAAGGATTGTAGCAACAACTTTTTTCATCTTGTTTTCCTCCTTTTAATAATAGCCAAAACTTATATCCATTTTGATTTATACCTTATTATACTTCAAAAACCGCATTTTTGTCAAGGTTGCGGCAGGCGAAAAGCTTTGACTTATATGTAGAAAATGGAATTGCATTTTTGTCAGTTTTGCACAAAGGCATCCATACGGTCCCCCTGCAAAATTGCGTCATTATTTTTAGTTATTGAGCTATTGTTAACCGTTTGTTCATTATTTTGATATATACTGTTGGCGGAATACGACAAGGGGGTACTTTACAATGCCGCAAAACTACGAAGTGTACATAGTTGTGACCCAATCCGGCTCTATACTGTCCAAGGTGCTTAAGCTTGTAACGCGTGCGCCTTACAACCACGTTTCTTTAAGTCTTGAGACGGACCTTAACACCATGTATTCCTTTGGCAGGCTTAATCCAAAAAACCCGGTGTTGGGTGGGTTGGTGATGGAATCGCCCCATAGCGGTACCTTTGCAAGGTTCCACAAGACGAAGGCAATGGTCTTGCGGAAATCTGTCAGTGAAAAGCAGTTTAAAGCCCTTGAGCGTCACCTTGAAGCACTTTACAAGCGCAGGGAGCAATACAAATATGACATTATCGGGCTTGTGCTTGCGGGCTTAAAGGTTAAATACACAAGGAAGAACAGATTTTATTGCTCTGAATGGGTGAAGCAGATGATGCTTAGGCATGGGATGGCAAAAAAATCCGAATTTAAAAAGATAACCAAGCCAATACACTTCCTTTCCCTTGAAAATACAGAGTTGATATACACCGGTGCTCTTAAGGATTTTGCCGTAGCAACAAGCTGTGCGGGAGCAACACGATGACCCAGTTGATTTTGGCGCAGGTTTTGGTCTGTGCGGTTCAATTTTTTATTGCCACCAGCGAAAGCATTAGAAAAATATTTGTAGTTACCCTGCTGTTTAACGCATTTAACCTGCTTTGCTACTATCTTAACGGGGATATGGCAACCACCTATCTTTACATAGTTATTTGCGTTCGGTCGGTGGTTTATATTTACCGTGACAAGATAAAAAAATACCGTTTTCATTTTTTGGTACCCGTTGCGGCTATAATAGTGCAGACCTGGGTAGGGTTTACTTCCATAGATACCCTTTGGCAGCTTTTGCCGATAATTGCACCCTGCTACGTTAACTATTATCTCTGGTTTTACGAAAGCACCCAAAAGCTTAGAATAGGTAACATAGTAAACAACAGCCTTTGGGGCGTTTACAACTTTGCATCGGGGCTATGGATAATAGGCGTTGCCCGCATAATAACCGTTATAATGAATATAGTTTCCTTTAGCTGTCACAAAAAGGACAAAGTATAAAAGAACGCCCCCGATATTTGCACTGCGCAAATATCGGGGGCTGTTTTTATTTTTGTTTAGGCGCCGTGAATAAGCTTGTACTCTATTGCGGCGTAGTCGGTAGTATTAATGGTATCGCTGTAGTCCATATCACCCGCTACGGAGTAGATGCCGGTTATGGTGTTTCTGCCCAAAATGTAGGTTTCTACGATAAGGCAATCGGAGGCACTTACAAAGCTGTCGCCGTTAAGGTCGCCGGGAAGATAAAGCTGATAGCTTGCGCCTGTTGCGGGAACGGTTACGGTTGAACCGGTGCCGTTGCCGTTTACAACTACTCTGGAATCGAGGAACATATCTGCGATCTGCTGATCAGTCATACCTGCGTTTAAAAGAGAAACGTAGCCCTTGGAATTGTAAACGGAGCCGGAATCGCTCTTAACAACGCCGATCTGAGGGGTGGTATAAGAAACGGAGCCCTTTGCGGGGGTAATGCTTATTCTTGCACCGGGGTAGGCAATTCTGTTTGCCACGTCGATACCCGTAAGGTGAACTATATCTCCCGCTTTAACGGAGCTTGCGCCAAGGGTACTGCCTGCTGCGCCGTGGAGACCCAAAACTATGCCACCCGTGGGAACGGTGCAGGTATACGTGGAATCACCGCCGCCGAAAACAACGGAGGATACTACGTAGGCGCCCTTAGAGGAATCGTAGTTGCAAATAACGGCGTGGGACCAGGTAAGGTTTGCATTGGTGGAAGTAAGAGTACCAAGGCTTTCGGTAAATATTACCGCATTGTCGGTATTTATACGGGTATCAAAGCCGGTAAAGTCACGCTTGGGGGCGCCGCCTTCACCGTATACGCTTACCTCACCAATAAAGAGGTGGCTGCTGCCATAATAAACACGGAAGATAAAGAATCTATCGGTAGTAACGGTGGAAGAAACGCCTTCATAGGGGATTACCTGATAAACGCCGGTGGCTGTTTCTATAGTAGGAGTAATTGAAGAATGGTAATAGTAGCTGTTGCCATCCTCGGATGCATATATCTCTACCGCTTTAGGTGCGCTGATACCCCAGGTAGTCAAGTGGCAAGCGGTCATACCAAAGCCCGTTACGTTCTTTACGGAGCCGATGTCTACCAAAATATCGAGATAACTGCCCTTGCTGTTGGAACCGTGCGCCGAAGCGAGCTGATACCCGGTCCACGCATTATGAGACGCCCCGGTTCCGAAAAGTATGCCGTCGGTCATCTCGGCAAGCCCTACGTCGGGATAAACGGAATTAGCCACATTTGTGGTATATGCCGCACCAAGAGACAATCTGTCGCCCTTGGTGGAGGTATCGTTGATCAAGGCTTGAAGCTTTTTAGCCCATGTAAGCATCTGTGCCTCGGTATAGGCGCCGGAGTCAAGAATTCGCTTGCCTTCCATATAGGCGTAATCGATTCTGTCAAGAGCAAGGTCGCTGTAATTAGAGGCGTTTATAGACTTTGCCGCTGCGAGGACAGAGGAAAGCATTCCCTTGCCGGAATTAAGCTCTTGAAGCTCCATAATAAGGCGTTTGTGGTCGCCCTTTATGCTTGTAGAGCTGTTATAAACGGTTTTTGCCTCGGTAAGAACGGTTTGCAAAGCAGCGTTAGCGGAAGCGGCAAGGAGCTGCTCTGACTCGTTAATTTCGGTAAGCAATGCCGACTTAACCGTTGAGCTGGTGGCGCTGGAGCGACTTACTATAAGTATACAGTCGGCAATGGCACGGGAGCTTGATTGGACGTAGCCTGCACTGCCGCTGCCGGTATTTTTGACGTACATGGCGCTGGAGCCGCCGCCGTCCATCCTTATTACGTTTACGCAGCCCATTTTAACCATGGCATCTGCCACGTCACGAAGGGTAAGAGAGCCGCCGCTGCCGGTAGAGCCGCCTTCGCTGGTGAAGAATACGTAGGAGCCGTCAGCCTTTTGACCGAAAGCGGTCCAACGAGCCTGAAGGGTTACGGAGTGAGTACCGATGGTGCTGTCTATACGGGTGCGATCCACGCCGTTTTTTACAAGCCAGCCTACGTTGGGGATAACGGAGTTTGCATCCTCCATAATAGCTTTGGAGGCAGCAATAGTTTCCTCGGTATTTATGGTAATTGTGTCCCCTGCTTTAAGGCCGGATATGTAACTTTCGTAAGAAGAGCCGCTGCGCATAAAGAGGATGAAGTTATCGGAATAAACGCCGGACTCGCCAAGAGAGCCGCCGTAAGTGTTTTTGGTTACGGAAACAACCTCGCCAATAAGGGTTTGACCTACGGCAAGGTCGGTATTATCAACCTTTTTACAAAGGATTTCGGTACCGGGGCAAACGGAATAGCTGTCACACTTGGTACCGCAGGAGGTATCGAAGTAATAAAACCTTTCGCTCCAATTGCTTGCGCTGGCAGAGCCGCTGGTTTTATTGACGTAATAGATCATATCGTAATAGTTTTTGCCGTTTATGCCAAGGGTAAAGGAGAGGGCGCTGCTGACAACGTTCATTTTACCGTCAGAGCCGAAGGCAACAACCTCGCCCTGCCAGCCCAGATGGGCGGCGGCGATTTTACCGTTGGAAATGTTGATGCCGGAAAGTGTGCCGTAGGGAGACCCCATAGAGAAGAAGGAGCCGTTAATAACGCCCGCTACGTTATAGCCGTACTTATTGGTAGCTATGCTGTACTGTGTGGAAAGCACACCGGAAGTACCTGCATAGCCCTGAAAGCTCATGGGGATATACCCGTTGGCAGGATTAAAGGTAAGCGTGGTACAAGCCAGGGTGTTGCCGTTTTGACCGCTGGTAACGCTGTACTTAGCGTAGCTTACGCCGGTGGTAACGGTGTGGCCCGTAGTATAAGTCATTGAGAATGCTGCGGAAGCGGTAGGCGTAATTGCCAATGCCATCACTGCAACCAGAAGCAGCGCAACCGCCTTAAAACATAGCTTTTTCATGCAAAAAACCTCCGTTAGTGATATATAAATGCTCATTTTAATTATACTAAGCTTTTCTTTGCGTGTCAAGGTAAAATATCATATTTTTTTAGGTAATATACAAAATGCAAACCGATTTTTTTGGTAAAAGTGCAAAAAGATAGTTGAAACCGGAAAGAAAATGTGTTATAATTTAACATATTTATTATATGGCATTGTGAAAGGATATTTGGTTATGAGACAAATTAACAGATTACTTTCGTTACTTCTCGCGGCGTTGATATTTGCGCAGATCGTTCCCATAGTGGATAACGCTGTGACAGTTAACGCTGCAACGGGCTTAGCTGACGGCACCGTAGTTTATTACGAAGATTTCAACTATGCCGACAATTCCTCTAAAGCATCGGTTTTGTCTACCCTTGGGTGGAAGACCGCCACGGAGCTTAACGCCAACAACACCAATTATGCAATAAGCGGCGGCAAGCTGCTTTGCGACAGTATTACTCCCGGCGCCACGGCGGATTCCTACGTTACGGTGCTGGATGACGATTACATGAGCGAGGTTGCAAAGCAGGACTACACCATATCCTACAAGCTAAATTACGTAGAGGCTCAAAATTACATCCGCTACGCCTGCCTTGTATACAATTATAACGGTTATAAAAGCTATAACACGGTACACGTAAGAATTGCGGGCTACGGCAATAACCAGATAAGGACCGCTACCAATTGGTACGATCATGATACCGGTGTTATGGAGGCAACGGGTACCTCTTCCCTCTCCTACAAGCTTTACGGCGTGCAGGCGGCGTCTGCAAACGCCTCCACCACTACGGGATATCCTTTGGTTAACAAGGAAATAACCGTAAGAATAGCAGTTGACGTTGACGCAGGCCCCACCATTTACCTTAACGGCGTTAAGGTAAGCACACCCGCCACCACCTACAACGAGCTGTTCCTTTCCACCAAAGAATACGCTACTGCAGTTGCGCTGAAGACCACCAGACAAGTTAAAGCCTATATGGACGACTTTATGGTTTACACCGGTCTTGGTGATATACCCGCCAACGTAAGTAAAGAGGACGTTACCTACAAGGCACCCATAGACAGCGATGACAACGCATTGAAGATAATGACCTTTAATACGCTGTTTTCCGACCAAACCACCGACGCATTCAGCAACGGCATAAACCGTACCTACCACATGAGCAACGTGGTATCCGGTATGCGCCCCGACATAGTTGGTATGCAGGAGCGCAACGCCAAAAACAAATCCGGCGTTACCCAGATGCTTCAGGACAGCGGCGGATATCAGTTGGTTAACGAATACAGAACGGATACTTCCGTAGCTAACGTAGTATCCTACGTGCCGATACTGTTTAACAAAGCACGCTTTACGCTGGTTGAAAACGCCGCTGCCAACAATAACAACGCCCACGGTGCGCTGTTGTTTGACAAGAGCTATAATATTAAGGACATGACCGCTACAGAGATAGCCTCCTTCGCAGGTACCAAGGGTATGGCGTGGGCAGTGCTTAAGGATAAACAAACCGGCGGATACGTTCTTGCACTTAACGCTCACTTTGCCCTTAACTCCAGCAGCTATACGGGTTATTCCGACGAAGAAGCTATTGAAGCCCGTCTTTCCAACGCAGGTCAGGCGCTTACTAAAATGCAGGAGATATACAGCGTTTTCGGCGCTATACCCACCGTGTTCACCGGTGACTTTAACATGAGAGTTTACGACCCCGCATACAAGCTTCTTGCCGAAACCTTTGAAAGCTCGATATACGGTGACGAAAGCTTTATTAAGTACGAGTATTCCATGAACAAGGTCTCTGCCGCTACCTTTACAAGAGCGCCCAATATGCCCATAGACCACATATTCTACACCGATGAATCTCTTACCCCTACCGCTTACTACGTGGGCAACAAGGCACCCGAGCTTATGATAGCCTCTGACCACCTGCCCGTTATGGCTACCTTCTCTTATGCAAAAGTGGCAGAGCCCATGCCTTCCCACCACACGGACGTATATTCCGAAGCCCAGCACGTAAGCTATAAGGGCAACGGTATTATATACTACACCACCGACGGCACCGACCCCCGCAGCTCTGCCACCAGAAAGCTGTACGGAAGCGCAATATCGGTAACTGAAGACACGGTACTTAAAGCCTGCACCAAGCTTAACGGTATATACAGCGACGTAAACAGAATTACGCTGTTCTTTGATAACCCCATTTACATTACCGAGGCAATCAAAAATACCTCCGGCACGGACCACACCGAAGGCTTTGAGATATACAACGCATCCTCCGTTGAGATAGACCTTAGCGACTTTGCATTGTGGAGCTACAGCAGCGCCAAAGAATCCACCTGCCTTTCCGTAGCGGACGCCGACGTTACGCTTCAAATGCAAATGGCTTATCAAGAGGGTCAGTACGTCCTGCCCGCAGGCGAAATTGCCTACTGCCCCATCGTATTCGGCGATACTTATCTTAAGGTTGACAGGGTTGCGGCAGATAAAACCGTATATCTTGTAACCATGAACGAGGACGCAACCGAGGTTACCTATCATACCGACAGATTTGCTGCAGCAATGGCATACGACGGCGCAGGTACTATATCTGCCGACCGTATATTCCCCATAGATTCCACCGCAAGAAGTATTGGCTACACCGAGGACGGCACCCTTGTTAAAAGACGTGACTATTACAATGCCACCGACGGTTCCGTTAATACCGTAACCAACGGCTTTAACCTTGGTAACGGCAGCTATACAAAGCTTTATATTACCATTGTCACTCATCCCAACGTTTCCAACGCCGTTTCTGTTTGTAACATGGATTCCACCGGCGGCGGCATTACCACCACCACGGATTCCGCAGGCACCTCCACCACCAGCGTTAATACAGGTGCATTTAACTTTGTACCCGGCACGGGCAACGTAATGACTACCCAAGGCTTTACCGCAAACAAATACACTATTGGCTATCTTACGGATGCACAAAAGAAGGCAATTGACGCCTTAAAGACTAAGGAAACGGTTGCAGGCGCTACTGCAATAACCAACGAGGCTGAATTTTTGGCAATGGCTGCAGGCGGCTCTTACTACCTTGCCAACGATATAAGCGTAAACACCACCTACACCACGGTATTTACCGGCAGCCTTGACGGCAGAGGGCATAGAGTAACCGCAACCGTACCCATGTTTACGGATATGAGCGGCACCGTAAAGAACTTTACCGTGGCAGGCAATATTGCCGTTACCTCCGGCTACAACAGCGCAATTTCCCAGCAGGTAACCGGCAATGCAAGATTTGAAGATATAACCGTTAACGCCAACCTTTCCGGCGGCGGCACCACCGGCGGCATTCTTGGCTACGGCAAAAGCGGTTGTTCGGTAGTGGCTGTACGTTGTATAAACAACGGTAACCACAGCGGTACCGAGCAGGTCGGCGGTCTTATAGGCTACATCCAAGGCATTACCGCTTCTATTGACGAATGTATAAACTACGGCACGATCACCTCTACCTCCTACTCCGGCGGCATTATCTGCCGTTTCGGTAAGAATCCGTCAACCATGAGCTATACCTGCAATATAACCAATTGCATGAACTATGGCGACGTTTCCTCTACCATTACCAGGGCAGCCGGCGTATTGGCATATTCCGTAGGCTACGTTACCATGTCGGGCTGTATTAATTACGGTCGCATATACTGCAGCGGCACATACGCAAACTTCGTTGCCGGCGGCATCTACGGCGAAGGCTCTTCCACCTACACCTCCGGCACCTCCACCGTTAACACCAAAAACAGCCTGGCTATCAGCGATTGCTATAACCACGGTAAGATAGAGGCGTTCTGCACCGCCGGCGGCATTGTTGGCAGAACACCCACGGTTGCCCCCGCAAGCGGCTATCTTTACACCATTGAAAGATGCGGCAACACCGGCGAAATAGTGGTTACCGATCTGGACGGCACGAAGACCCTCCACGGTGCAGGCGGCATTGTCGGATATTTCTACGGAACTACCAACCACAGAATTGTTCGTTGCTATAACGTAGGTAAGGTAACGGCTACCGCAGGTACCCAGGGTACAACCATACGTGTAGGCGGTATAGCGGCTTACTTTAACGGCACAAAGGTTTACTTTAAGGATTGCTACAACGCAGGCACAATAACGGCAAGCGGCACGGGTGCGGTTGCATATCAGTTGTTCTATAACAACCACGCAACCGGCTGTGGAGCAAGCTATATCAACAACAACCACGCTATGGCGGTAAGCGGCGCCACCTATGCTGTAAACGGCACTCAGACCGCAAACTACGCCACTTTCTCCGCTGCTGAGCTGGCAGACGGCACCCTTAGGGACAAGATAAACTCCGGCGCAGGCACCGATATTTACTTCCAGAAGTTGGATGTTGAAGCCTACCCCGTACACAGAGAATACAAGGGCTTTGAGCTATGGAGCATTATTCTTTCCGAAAATTCCGATTACAGAGAAAACGGGAGCTTTGTTTACAGAGTAGGGCTTGACACCGTATCCGAAGACTTTGAAGGACAGTTTATAACCGACGTAAAGGTTAAAAACGGCGACGCCGAGCTTGCAATGACTGCACAGCTTAAAACGGGTCTTAAGGTTACCTCCTTTGACGGTAACGAGGAAATGACCGTAGTTGTCCTGGGCGATAATGACTGCGACGGCGCAATAACAACCACTGACTACGTATGTGTGGAAAACCACCTTTCCACCGGCAGAGGTGTTGACGAGATGCAGTTCCTTGCATCTGATATCAATGACGACGGCATACTCAGCGTTGCAGACTGTCTGTGCATGGTCTACATGATAAACGAATAGTATTAATAAGCGCAAAAAAGTCGGGGAAAATCCCCGACTCAGACCGCTGACAAAGGCACAGAACACGAAAAATATAAAAAATCAATTACAAAAAAGTTGAAAAGTCGGGAAAGCTTCCCGACTTTTCTCTACTGCATATCCTTAAGAAGCTTTGCCAAGCCCGGCACAAGCTCTTTTATATTCTTACCCGTGGTGTTAAGCATAAGGTCGTAGTTTTCCTTGTCGCCCCACTTTTGCTCGGTATAAAAATCGTAATACTTTGCCCTGCCCTTGTCAATATCCTTTATGTAGCGCTTCATTTCCTTTTCGCTAAGGTTTTCGCCCTCAGTTGCACGCTCCATACAACGGCGTATTCTGCTTTCAAGCTCGGCGTAGACGAAAATGCGGTAGGGGTTATATTCCCTAAGTATATAATCGGCGCATCTGCCGACGATTACGCAATTCGACTTAGAGGCAAGCTCTTTAATTATAGCATCCTGGGCTTTGTAAACGCTTTGTATCTGGGAAAACTGATAGTCCCCTACGTAGGCAATGCTTTTACCGATGGTTATGGGATAAAGCTGGTGTGGCTTGCATTCTACAACGCTTTTTACGTACCCTTCGGAAAGCGCGGTTTTTTCTGATATTTCAGCTACTATCTCTTTATCGTAATAGTCAAAGCCAAGCTCTTCTGCCAAACGACGGCCAAGCTCTCTGCCGCCGCTTCCGAATTCACGTCCTATGGTGATAATTTTTTTCATTAATATTATCCTCCTATATTAAGCGTATTGGTATTTTCTTCTGTTTTTAATTATAAAGAAGCTGCTTATGCCTAGGGCAAGTACCTCTGCCACCACAACGGAAAGCCATATTCCGTCCATACCCAAAAGCTTTGGCAGGGTAAGCACAAGCACCGCCTGAAAACCAAAGGTGCGCAAAAAAGATATGGCGGCAGATACAAAACCGTTGTTTAAAGAGGTAAACAGCGACGAGGCAAAAATATTTACGCCGCTTAAAAGGAAACAAAAAGAATAGATTACAAAGCCCCTTACGGTCATGTCAAAAAGCTCTTTATCATAGCCCACAAATACCTTTGATAACGGGGCGGAGAGGGCGATGCTTGCCGCCGTCATTACCACGCCGCCGCCTATCATAAGGATAAGGCTTTTTTTGAAAATATTTTTCAGCTCTGCCACGTTCTCTGCACCGTAATTGTAGCCAATAATAGGTGCGCTGCCCACGGAATACCCAAAAAAGATGGAGCAGAACAAAAACGAAATATACATTATAACGCCGTAAGCCGAAACACCGTTTTCACCCTCCAGCGCCATAAGCTGCATATTAAAAAGGGTACCGATAACCGATGCCGAAATGTTGCCCATAAGCTCTGACGATCCGTTTGTGCAGGTTTTTAAAAGGGTTTTACCGTAAAACCTTGTTTTGGTAAACCTAAGCAGGCTTGTATTTTTTCTGAAGAAGTACACAAGGGGAACAACGCCGCCCACGCATTGGCTTAGTGCCGTGGCAAGCGCTGCACCTGCAAGCCCCATGGGGAATACCAAAACTGCATCCATTACCATATTGGTAACGCCGGCAATCACCGTTACCGCCAGCCCAAGGGTGGGCTTTTCAGCCACTACGAAAAAACTTTGAAAAAGTATTTGCAGCATAAAAAACGGCATTGCCAAAATGGTTATTCTTCCGTAAAGAACACAGTCCTTAAGCATTTGACCTTCGGCACCCAAAAACTCTGCCACGGATTCCATGGCAAAAAAGCCGCCCAATGCAATGCCCAAGCCGGTGATAAAGGCAGATAACGCCAAAAACGAAAAATAACGGTTGGCAAGCTCGCCCTTCCCCTCGCCCAAGGTTTTGGAAACGATAGCTGCGCCGCCGGTACCGAACATAAATCCCAGTGCGCCCAGCATCATAATAAAGGGCCATATAAGGTTAACGGCAGCAAAGGGAGTTTTGCCCACCACGTTGGAAACAAAAAGCCCATCCACTATGCCGTAAATAGAGGTAAAAACCATCATCACCACAGAGGGTATTACAAAACGAATAAGCCTTTTATATGTAAAGTGATCGGAAAGTTGAATTGAATTTTTTGCCATAACCATTATCCTTTCATCCTATATATTATAATGCTTTTTGCAAATATGTCAAGCAGAGCAAAAAATTTGCAGAAAGCTCTTGCACGAACGCTATTGCATAAAGCGGAAAAATATGGTAAAATATATTCGCAATACAGGTCGCCCAAGGACGGTGACCAAAAACAAACAGGAGGATATTTTATGCAATCAATCAAAAAGTACGTGGCGGAATTTATCGGTACCTTTGTTCTCGTGTTCTTCGCCTGCGGTACTGCAGTGGTTTTAGGGTGTAATACCGCCTCTGCAGACGCCGCCTATTTTATGACGGCACTGGCGTTTGGCTTGGTTATCGTTGCCATGGCATATTCCATCGGCAATATTTCCGGTTGTCATATTAACCCCGCCGTTTCCATCGCCATGCTTGTAAGCGGCAAAATGAGCGTGCTGGACTTTATCGGCTACGTGGTTGCCCAGTTTGCAGGCGCAATTGCAGGCGCTGCTGCTCTTTGGGGTGTTCTTGGCGATAAGGCAGGCTCCCTGGGCGCTAACGGTCTGTATAACGACGATATAGTTGCTTCACTTATTATTGAGGCTATCCTTACCTTTGTGTTCGTTCTTGCCATTCTTGGCGTTACCTCTAAGGTAGAAAACGGCGCAGTTGCAGGTATAGTTATCGGTCTTACCCTTACTTTGGTGCATATTTTCGGCATACATTTCACCGGCACCTCAGTTAACCCTGCAAGAAGCTTTGGCCCCGCACTTTTTGTAGAAGGCGCCCTTGCCGACGTATGGGTGTTTATAGTAGCACCGCTGGTTGGCGGCGTGCTTGCGGCTATCGTTTACAAATGCCTTAGCTGCCAGTGCAAATGCAAAAAAGATAAATAAAAATAGCGCATTTTTTAAAATTTACTATTGACACGGGGCAAAGCTTGTGATATAATATACCTTGCGGCTGGGGAGTTTGCCCCGTGTTCGTGGAAAGATGGCTGAGCTGGTCTAAGGCGCACGACTGGAAATCGTGTTGGCGTTAATAGCGTCACCAGGGTTCGAATCCCTGTCTTTCCGCCAGAAAACGACAGATTCCGACAGGAATCTGTCGTTTTCAGTTATATTCGCCATACGGCGAGTTTTATTGGCTGCGCCAGTTATATTTGCTTCGCAAGTGATATTGGGCTTCGCCCAGTTTTGGAGGCGAATATAATATCACTGAAACCGCAGGTTTCAATACCACTTTCTCGAAGAGAAAATATCACTCCGTCGTAGACGGAATATCACTAAAAACGAACGGTTATGCAAGAGTTCGAATTCATACGCAAAAACAGCAAAAATATCTTTTTCATAGCTCATAGACAGAAAACGACAGATTCCGACAGGAATCTGTCGTGTTCAACTAAATCCACCCTTGCGGGTGGGTGAAATATTGCTTTGCAATGTGAAATACGCTTGCGGCGTGTGAAATTCGCCTCGACGGCGAGTGGGTGGATTTCATTTCACTTGATGCGATAGCATCAAATTTCACAATTTACGAAGTTAATTATTTCACCGTGAGCGTAAGCAAACGATTTCACTAAAAACGTACGGTTATGTAAGAGTTCGAATTCATACGCAAAAACAGCAAAGATATCTTTTTCATAGCTCATAGACAAATTTGGCTTTGGGAAGCAATTTCCGAAGC
>JAZUNS010000148.1:0-14929 GCA_045604285.1 Eubacteriales bacterium | reverse complement strand
TGCCTTGGCTGGGAAAAGACTGAAAAGCTTATCCTTGATATAGCCGAATGCCTATAATAAATGATAAAAAACGGTTGTTAACATATATGTTAACAACCGTTTTTTTGTTTGACTTGAACAAATTTTCACCCCTGCTGTTATGCAAAATGCAGAAAATAGAAAAAAGCATTGCAAATTTTCATTTTTTGAGTTAATATATAGGTGTGTTAAGGCAGTATGATTTTTAAGTAAAGGAGGGAGCCGTTGTGATAACGAATACAAAAAACAAATTAATGGGGTCTAAGTTACTCTTGCTTTTGGCAACGGCTTTCGCACTATACATTGCATAGCATAATGTTCCGTTGGTGAGTTTTATTTGCAGTAGGCGAAAGTCGGACGAACAAACTTTGAGTTGATTACAAAACATTTAGTTCGATGAAGTTTAGCATTAGGAGGAACTATTATGTTTAAGAAAATTATGTCTGTTTTATTAACTTTGACATTCTTATTTTGCTTGGCAATAACGCCCGAAACGGTAGTGTTGGGCGACGAACTTCACGAAGCACCTGACGTTACCGAACCTGCATTGGAAGACGTTGCAGCTCCCGCCGAGATTGAAATCCCGACCGACGTAATTGCCGAAGAGGAAGAGAACACGGTAGAGCTTAGAAGTGAAATGCAAGCCGTAATAGACGATATGGACGATAACGGCACTACGTGTTTGTATTTGTGGCTTCAATACGACATAGACTTTGACGCAATTGAGCAACAGGTCTACGAGCAGACCGGTCTTAAAGAAGGGCTTATTACCGACGATATAACGATGGAAGAGTATAAGGTTTATAAAACGATCCGTCGCAGTTTGCATAGAGAAGCCCATGAAGCTCAAAACGGTGCGTTTGTAAATCGGATAACAGAAAAATATCCCGAAACGAAAGTCTTATACCAAGGTATGTATACGCCGGTTGTCATCATAAGCACCACGAAAGCGAATGCGGAAAAGATTTTGGCCGAAGAGCAAATTGCAAGCGCTGAAAATTATCCCGTGGACGGCGAGGTTGCGAATTGAGGCAATCGCTCCGCATAGAGTAGAGCGCCCCATTCTTTGCAGGAGGACATAATTATGAAAAATACTAAAAGAATAATAGCGGCACTTTTGCTGTTGACCCTGGGTGTGACCTTTGCTTCCTGTGTTGCAGAGGATAACGACCCGCCTGCAAGCAGTGCGGTCGGGGAAGAAAGCACGGTACAAAGCGTAAGCACCGAGGAAAGCACGTCCGAGGAAAGCAGAGCGGCAGAGATACCCACCTCAATAATAAAGGGCGTTGATTATATTAACCCCCTTTTCGACGGCGAGGCGTATTACAACGCAAACGCAAGGTACATGATGCCCGCTGATCTTATATCAGGAAGTATGCCTTCGGACGTATCGTACGAAAAACAAGATAAGACCTTGAATATTACGGATTTGACCCGCGATAATAGTGCCTATATCAAGCAAGGCTCCGACACCTCCGTTACCTATGAAGAGCTTGACGACGACACGCCCTTGTACCTGGGCGTGCGGACCCTGATGAACCGTTCCCTCGGGGATGAGGATATTATGGACCTTTGTGGGCAGGTAGAGTCGGTTTTTGAAAATCTTGGTATATATGCGGTTGCAAGGTTTGGCTGTACGGTATATGTAGACGGTCTGGGATGGGCAAGTGATAACCTTTACCTTCCGGAGGGATATCTGGATACCAGAGCGACCTATGAAAGAAAGTATGAAGACAACTATTACACCGCACCCGGTTTTTACTATGTAGCTTATGCAACCAAGGGGCAGATCGAAGCCTTAAAGTCCTATCTTGAAAACGAAGGGAAAGAGCTGTTTTGCGCTCAGGCTTATCCTTTGCCCAACGTAAGCGCGGAGGAAATTGCTTATCCCGACCCGTTTAGAGTATCGGATATGTATATCAGCTAAGCAGATCAAAAAAAGGTTGTTAGCATATATGCTAACAACCGTTTTTTTGTATTAGTTTAAAGCCTCTATAAGCTTACCAAGTACGGGCTCAAAGGCGGCGCCGTACCAATGGTTGTCAAGCTTTGCGGTGGCGCGTATGCATTCCACCGTGTAGTCGGCGGCTATTTTTGCCGATTGGTAAGCGGTCTTGCCCCTTATGAATGCACCGGTAAATGCGCTGGCGTATATGTCGCCGGTGCCGTGACAGCTACCGGGTAAAAAATCATGCTCGTAATAGCTGTATTCGCCGTTTTCAAATACAACCACGCCCGTTTTGCCCTGAACGTAAGAAACGCCCGTAAGCACCACGTTCTTTGCACCCAATGCCCTAAGGCCGCCGATAAGTGCATCAATATAGGCGCGGTCGTATTCCGTTCTATATTCAACGCCCGTAAGGAAGCACGCCTCGGTAATATTGGGCAGCACGTAGTCTGCCTTGCCGCAAAGCGCCTTCATGGCATCAACGTATGCCCCGTCAAAGGCGGGATAAAGCTTGCCGTTATCTGCCATGGCAGGGTCAACTATCTTAACGGCGCCGGCGTTGGTGCATTCGGCAAAAAGCTCTGCCACCATGTCTATCTGCTCCGTGCTGCCAAGGTAACCCGTATAGATACCGTCAAAGGCTATGCCTTCCTTTTTCCAATGGTTTTTAATAAGAGGTATATCCTCTGTCAAATCTCTGAAGGTAAAGCCCGTAAAGCCCGCCGTGTGGGTGGAAAGCCCCGCCGACGGCAAAACCGCCGCCTCTACTCCGCAGGCGGAAATTATGGGCAAAGCCACGGTAAGCGAGCATTGACCAACGCACGAAATGTCCTGAACGGTTAAAATTCTTTTGTAATCCATTTTATCATCTCCTAAAAATAAACAAAATCCTGCCCCATCAGAAAAAACTGCTGGGACAGGATAAAATAAGCTTTCCTGCGGTGCCACCCGGCTTGGCGCTTACTGCGCCCACTTGTATGCGTACCAACAAACGCCGACCTTTTGGTAACGAAGTGCCCTAACTACGTCTTACATACTAAGCAAAGCTATGCCCTTTGCCGTTCCGCTTGCCCTCAAAAGTCCATTCGGCGCCCCGTTTCCACCGCAATCCCACCGCCTGCAGCTCTCTTTTTAGGAAAAAGTAATGGCGCTTACTACTCTTTATCATAGGTTTACTGTATTATAAATCTACATTTTCTATTTGTCAATAGGTAATTTAAAAAAAATATGACCGCCCTTTTGGACGGTCATATTTTAAGAAAAAGTTATTTCTTTAAATTTTGTGCCAAAAGATCACGGATTTCCTTAAGAACCTCGGCGTTCTTTTCTTCAAGGGTGGGTTCCTTGGGTTCTTCGGGTGCGGGCTCTTCCTCTTCCTTCTTAGAAAGCTTTTCCATAAGCGCCAAACGCTTTTTCTGGAAAGACATAGCGGATTTAACTATAACGAACAGAACGATGGCAACAAGGAGGAAATCGATAATAGCCTGAATAAACTCGCCCCAGTAAATTGCAACCTCTGCAACTGCGGCTTGTACTTCAACCTCGCCTTCCATAACGGCGTCCTTGCCTTCGATAAGCACGGTCTTAACCTCGTCAACTGCTTTATCGCCGATAACGTATGTAACCACGGGCATAATTATCTTATCGGTAAGTGCGGTAACAATAGCCTTAAAGGAGTTACCTATAATAACACCTACTGCCATGTCAAGCACGTTGCCCTTGGTTATAAACTCTTTAAACTCCGTAAAAATGCTTTTCTTTCCTTCTTTTTTAGCCATCACTAAAATCTCCTTAAAATTTTTGTTCTTATATCAATTGCCCTGTCGGGGTAATTGGTAATAACTGCATCTACGCCAACCTCCATAAGCGCCTTAAGGTCTTCTCTGCTGTTGGGGGTGTAGGCGTGTACTCTAAGTCCTGCGGCGTGGGCGTTGGACATATAGTCCTCATTTGCCAAAACGGGCGCAAAGGCGGGGTGCAGGGCAGACGCCTTAAGCAAGGCGCCCAGTCTTAAATACTCGGGGTCATCGCCGTAAAGGGGCGCAACAACGCTTTCGGGGGATTTTTCTTTAAGCTCCTCCAAATATTCATGAACAAAGGAAGAATAAATAACCCTGTCGCCTGCGTTGTACTTTTTGTCAAGCTCCAGCACCTTATCCACAATGCCGGGGTTGGTGCGCTTAAGCTCTACGTTTATTACAAGGTCGGTGGGCAATATTGCGTCGTAAACCTCTGCAAGGGTGGCAATCTTTTCGTCATAAAAACGCTTGCCAAAGGCGGTGGAATAGCCAAAGCTGTACTGTCTAAGCTCTTCCAGGGTCATTTCTTCAATAACGCCCTCGCCGTCACTGGTGCGGTTTATGCTTGCATCGTGGCAAACAACTATCTCGCCGTCCTTGGTAAGGTGTACGTCCAGCTCAATACCGTCTGCGCCTAACTTGGCAGACAGAATAAATGCCGAAAGGGTGTTTTCGGGCGCATAGGCAGAGGCACCTCTGTGCGCCCATACTGCGGTGTATTGCATATTCAGCCCTCCTTAATTAAGCTTCGCCGTTAAGCTTGGCAAGCAAAGCGTCGGCATCGGCGCCGTGGGCGGCACAAGCCTGGGCTACGGTTTCACTTCTGGAGCAAGGACAACCCAAGCAGTGCATACCTATTTCAAAAAAGAAAGCTGCACATTCGGGCTTCTGGTCAAGGATATCCCCTACGATGGTGTCTTTAGTGAATTTCATTGTACTTTTCCTTTCTGTGTTTGGATTTATTCTTTTTATAAATATCTTCAATAATCAGCCCAAGCTGAAACAGGGCAAAGGTCCCCAGGGGCATTATTATTGCCGCCAAGGCCTCTCTGTAAGAGGGGAGTGCATACCCCAGCAAAGAGGCGGCAGGTACAAATACGGGTATCATGCACAAAGCAACGGCGCCGAAAACACCTGCAAATATCTGCCAGCTTCTTGTGGCAGAGGACGCCCAAAGGTGCTTTTGCTCTCCGCCGAAAAGCAAGCCCAGCCCAAGATACACGGTAAACGCCAAAAGCATGGCAAAGCCGTTGCCGGCTGTGGCGCTACTTGCGGTAATTGCTTTAAGCACCGTGATGCCCACGCCTATGGCACCGCCGTAAATCAGGGTAAACACCTTGCCCCGCAAGCCGCTGCGGTAGTCCATTTCGTCCTCCAACAGCCGTCTGTGGTCTGCGGTAAAGGCTGCGGCAAAGGCAAGGGCTAAGTTAATGCAGCACCCGCCTATTATTGTGTCCTGCAAACGCAAGGGTAATTCAAGGGGGGTAAATAATCCCAAAATCAAGGCAACCGTAAGGGCAATACCAGCCAACGAAAGCTGGCGGGCAGAGCATACCGTGCGCTTGTATATCATTTTAGAAGCACGCAGCACCGCCTCCACCGTTTTAAGGCCACGCTTGTAAAGTAAAACGTCTGCGGCGTACTTGACCGTCTCGGGCGAGTCGGCAGCAGGCACAAAGGTGGCATCCGCCGCTTTCATTAAAGAAAGCCTATCGGTATTGTGGGCGGTTACTGCCACGGTCTTGCCGTCGCCCTTCCTCAGCTTAAGCACGTCAAGCCACTGTGCATCGCTAAGGTTAAGAAACAGCTTGTACTTACTATTATCCGCAATATAAAGCCCTCTGTCAAGATGCTTTAGCTCCTCTGCGGACATAACCTGCTTTTCATTTTCTATAATCCCCGCATTTTTCGCCGTGTTAACGGCGGTAACGTAGGCATCCTCCGATAACATTACCGTTTCTATTCCGCCTGCCGCACATTTGTAAACGGCGCTGGCAGAATCCAGCTTAAGGGAGGTATACAGCCCCACAAAGCCGTTAAGCACCAAACGGCGCTCTGCCATTACGGTGTTCCTTAGACTGTCGCAATCACACACGGCAGAGGCTATGGCTATAACGTGCTGGGAAGCACCGCCCATCTCCTCGGCGGCGTCCTCCATTCTCTTGCGGGAGTAATCGTCAAACCTGTTATTGGTGCTTAGCGCATCGTAGCCCGCGCACAGCGGCAATATATCCTCAGGCTTGCCCCGCATTATAAGCAGGTTGGAATCGTTGTGCAGGTACAGCGCACGGCTTACGGCGCCGTCCTTGTCGTACTCTGCCTCTATTCTAAAATATTCGTCTTTAAAATCGTCAATATTTATGCCTATCTCGTCGCAGGCACGGGCAAGTGAAACGTCTGCGGGCATGCCGTAAAATTTTTCGCTAAGCTTGCTTTTGCTGCCGCTTCGTCTAACGTCCGAGCAAAGCAAAGCGTAGGTCATTATTTTTTTAATGGCGTCTTTATTTTCACCGCTTACCTTATAATAATCTCTGTTTATGTATATGCGCTTTGGCTCCAGCTCACTCATGGGGAAGGCAACCTCTTTGTCACACATAACGGTATCGGTAATACACAAGGTATCCACCGCCGAAGCCTTCCTAAGCACCGCCGCATTTTTGTACATATTGCGTACCCCTGCGGCAAAGCCTGTAAGCATAAGCACACGGGCGCTGCTTTGCATACAGCAAACCGTACAAGCCAATGCGTTTAAATACACGTTTACCAGGGGCTTGCCCATAAACAAGCCGATAAGCACCAAAACAAAGGACAGCACCGCCACCGCAAGGGCAAGCACGTCACACCAACGGCCGGTTTTGTGGAAAATCTTGGGCAACTGTTCCTCCGGTGCAGCCTTTTGCTTAAACAAACGGCAATTACTGCCCGTGCGGCAAACTATTGCCGTTGCCCTGCCGGACGTAACTATGGTGCCGGCATAAACCATGTTATAGCTGCCTTTTTCTTCGCTTTCTGCCAGATATTCGGCATCCTTTTCGGTAGAAACCTTTACGCCGGTAACGGGTGTTTCCAGCACGCACAGTCTGTTTGCCTCTGCCAAGCGGGCGTCTGCAGGCACTATACTGCCGCTGCCCAGCTCTATAATATCGCCGGGAACCAACGCCACCGTGCCTACCGAAAGCAGCTTTCCGTCCCTTAAGACCATGCTTCTAAGGGCGGTATCTCTGGTGCTTTTGTTAAGCGAGTAAGCCGCCCGCTGCTCTATAAGAGCGTTTATAAGCATAACGCCTGCCAGCAACGCCGCCAGCGGCGTGTAGATCTCGGCGCTGCTTGTAAAGGCGGCGCACATTAAAAGGCTGGCTATCATAAGGGGCATACATATCCCCAGCAATTGCTTTTTTATGCAGGAGCTTAGGGATTCGTCATAAACGTTTTCTCTGTTGTTAAGCCCATGCTCCATGCGTGCCTTGCGTATCTGCTGCTTGTTAAGCCCCCTGCTCATATCCGTGCCGAAATGGGCGGCAACCTCAAAGGCCTCCATCTCTGCGGGGGCAAACTCCTCGCTGTCACGCTTCTTGCCGGGGTCTATTTTATATGAGTCTGTTGTTCTTGCAAGTTCCTTGTTTTTCATATATCCTTCCCCGACACTAAGCCGCTGCGGTTTTAAATGCAGGCTACGGTCAGCTCTCCGTCAGCGGCGGTAATGCTTACTGCCGTAACGGGCGTTCTGTAGTTTTCTATAATCTTTGCGGCAACGGCATCCTCCACCTGGGTCTGTATAAGACGGCGCAGGTTTCTTGCACCGTATTTATCGGAGTAGCCCTTTTCCGTCAAGGCTTCAACCGCCTCGTCATCCCAGGTAAATTCTATATCCTTCTCAGCCAATACTGCCTTAAGGTCACCCAGCATAATGCCGCAAATTTCCTTAAAGTTTTCCTTGGAAAGTCGGTTAAATACAATTATTTCATCCACGCGGTTGATAAACTCCGGTCGCAGGAATTTTTCCAAGGCTTTCATGGTGCGGTCCTTGTCACCTGCGGCGGCACTTGCAGAAAAGCCCGCCATAGGCGATACGTTGCCCGACCCGGCATTGGTCGTCATAATAATAACGGTGCTTTCAAAGTTGATTTCCTTGCCGTGGCTGTCGGTTATTCTGCCGTCGTCAAGTATCTGCAGCAGAATATTCATAACGTCGGGATGCGCCTTCTCTATCTCGTCAAACAGAACTACGCTGTAGGGCTTGCGGCGGATCTTTTCCGTAAGCTGACCTGCATCGTCATACCCTACGTAGCCGGGAGGCGAGCCGATTATGCGGGATACCGAGTATTTCTCCATAAACTCGGACATATCAAGTCTGATAAGAGATTCGGGGCTGTCAAACAAATAGTTTGCAAGCACCTTTACAAGCTCGGTCTTGCCCACGCCCGTGCTGCCCGCAAAGATAAACGAAACCGGCTTTTTCTTGTAGGAAACCCCTGCACGGCTTCTCTTTATTGCCTTTGCCACCTTGCTTATGGCTTCATCCTGACCGATAATGCGGCTTTGAAGCTCTTTTTCCAGACGGTCTATTTTGGCAAATTCGTTTTCGGTAATACTGCTGGCGGGTATCCCCGTCCATATTTCAATTACCTTGGCTATATCGTCATCGGTAAGGAAAAGCTTATCACGCTTTTTGGAAAGCTTTTTAAACTCGTCCTGCTTTTGCGCCTCTTCTGTGCGGACATCTGCCAGCAAACGGTAGCTTTCTTCGTTCTGCTCACCGCTTTCAAGCTCCTCACGGCGGGCAGCCAAAGCCTCCAGCTCCTTATCCAAAGCCGCAAGCTTGTTAACAACGGGCGAATCCATTGCAAGGCGGGATGCCGCCTCGTCCATAAGGTCTATTGCCTTATCGGGCAGGTAGCGGTCGGTAATATAACGCTCGGACAAAACAACCATTCTGCGTATAAGGCTTTCGGTTATCTTTATGCCGTGATAATCCTCGTAATACTGCTTTATACCCTTAAGTATCTTAACGGTATCCTCAACGCTGGGCTCGTCGATCATAACGGGCTGAAACCTGCGCTCAAGGGCAGAATCCTTCTCAATATACTTGCGGTATTCCGTAAGGGTGGTTGCGCCTATCATCTGTATCTCCCCGCGGGACAGGGCAGGCTTTAAAATGTTGGCGGCGTTCATGCCACCCTCTGCCGCACCTGCGGATACCATGGAATGCACCTCGTCCAGCACAAGTATAACGTTGCCAAGCTTTTTAACCTCGTCAATAAGCCCCTTAATGCGGTTTTCAAACTGCCCCCTAAACTGGGTGCCTGCCACTATGGCAGTCATATCCATAAGGTGCACCTCTTTGTCCTTAAGCTTATAAGGAACCTTTCCGTCCACAATGGCACTTGCCAAAGCTTCGGCAACGGCGGTTTTGCCTACGCCGGGCTCACCGATAAGGCAGGGGTTGTTCTTCTGCCTGCGGCAAAGTATTTGCATAACCCTGCTAAGCTCTTTTTCTCTGCCTACTATTTTGTCCAGCTTGCCTTCTCTTGCCTTTGCGGTAAGGTCTTGGCAAAACTGAGAAAGATGCTTTTTGTCGGACTTTTTCTTATCCTCTGCCTTCTTTTCGCCGTTTTGACCTTGCTGCTTGCCGCCTTCGCCGCCCTGCATACGGGGGAAAAGCGAGCCAAAGTCTATTGCGGGCGCTCTGCCGCTGTCGTCACCGTCATCGCCGCTTTCGTCGTCGGTGGGCATAAGGGCGTTTACCTCGTCCATCATGGCTTCAAGGTCGTCCTCGCTAATGCCCATTTTTTCTATAATATCCGTAACGGGTTTAACGCCAAGCTCCTTGGCGCACTTAAGGCAAAGCCCTTCGTTAATGGTTTTATTTCCCTCCATACGGGTTACAAATACAACTGCAACCCTCTCCTTACAACGGGAACACATTTTATTCATAGTTTGTAAAAGCACCCCAATCGGTCGGGGCGCACACCTCCGATTTGATCAAAATTTATTTAGCAAAATAGGTAAAAAAGTTTGCGCTTTCAAACAGTGCATAAAGCACAGAGTTATCCGGGCTGACAGAAGCAAGCCAATCAATACCCAAGCCGCTGGCTATGGGAAGAATTATCTGCATAACGGAGCAGAACAGAAAGACTCTGAAAACGCCAAGGACAAAGCCCGCTATCACGCCCAAAATTTTATTTGCCTGCTTAAGCACCGGCAGGGCAACCACCTTATCCAATACTATTTCCGCTATCTTTATTATTATTCTTGCAATCACAAAGATTATTAAAAACGCAAGCACCTTACAGCATAGGTCGGCACCGGGCATTGTGATAAAATCTTTAAGGTATGTACGTATCTCTTCAACGTCCATATCGTAAAATCCGCGATAGGTGTTGTCGATCTCTTCATATTCCTCTTCTGCGCCGAAAAGTACAAACAAATGCTCTACTTGGCTGTCGTTGCCGTCTGTTTCCTTAAAAAGGGTATCTCGGTTGCCCTCGTTTACCGTGTTGTCAACGGCGCTGTGAACAAGCTCTTCCATTTTGTCGCCAACGGTGCCGTCCCGCAGCATATCAGCAACGGGTGCGTGGGCTGCCATGGCAATACTAAGCGCTAAAGAGAAACCCAAGGTCCCCAGCATGGTTTTAACAAATCCCTTTTGCTTCGCAACAACAACGGTAACAACCATTATTATGGCAATAATTATATCTATAATCGCATTCATTGCTCTGAAACCTCCTCACCCTTAACAAAAAGTTCCATACAATTAATAACGTCGCCCGTGCCGTGGGTCAGCACTAAAAGATTATCCTCTTCCAAGGGTATAAGCTCCAGCACGTCAGAGCCTGCCGCCGCCGTTCTAAGCTCTTCGTCCTCCAGCCTTACGGCGTTAAGCATACCGTCACTTACCACAAAAAGGTATTTGTCATAGCAACGGGCAAGGCGTATACCCCGGGGATATGCTTTGGAATATATAAGCTTGCCGCTGTTGCCGTCATAAAGCTCCAGCTTTTCTTCGGCGGTCATGGCAGCGTCAGAATACATCCTTATAAAATAGCCGTCGTTTATATAATAGCTGTCAATGCCCGAAATGCCAAACTCTGTATGGGCGGTTTCCTCGCCGCTTTCGTCAAAAAACCTTATGGCTTTGTCCGTCAGCAGCATAAACCCGCCGTTTTCGTTAAACACCGCCCTATAGGGGTATTCGCCCTCAAACGCCATTATTTTAAGCGGCTCTTTTTGGGTAAGGGAGTACAAGCCCAGCTCCGTCACAAAAATGCCGTTATTTGCGGTTATGGACGCTGTAACAAGTCTGTTGGCATTCTCGTTAACGTCAATAGCAAGGGTGTATTGCGAGCCAAAGGAAAGCTTATATACCTCTCTGTACTTGTCATCGTAGACAAACACGGTGCTTCTTGTGGTTTTTTCCGAGCTTGCCACGGCAATATAGCCGCTGTCCGTAACGGAAACGCCCTTTATTCCGTAGGAATATCTAATGGTTTTAACGGTTTCCAAAGCGTTTTTTATTACCAGCTCGGTCCCGCCAAGGTCATAAACGTAGATGAACTTTGCCGAGGAAAGCACCTGCGGGTCATCCATTTTCAAGGCGGCGTCGGCAGATTTGCGCTCGCCCGATAAGCTGTAAACCGTGCTGCCGCTATTGTTTATAACCGCCAAATCTCCCCTTACCAAGGCAAAACGGTTGTGCTCGCTGTTATCGTAATACAGGGATTTATACTGCACTACCTGCACGCTGTCACCGGTAAGGGCGTTTGCCAAATACTTAAAGTTATCCATGTTTATCTCGTCGGTGTGGAAAGAAAATCCCACCAAAACGATAACCAAAAGCAACAGCAGGCATCCAAGCTTGCTTATGGTGGTAATCGTTCCAAGGCGGCGGTATCTTGTGCCGTTGTTGGCTTCCGCCTTCTTCTTTTTATCGCTGAATATAGAAAATGCACCCATGGCATACCGCCTCCTTCCGTTTTGATGTATACTACTTGTTTGTTAACTTAATATTATCCGCCGTCATTTCCTTTATGCGGCAATCAAGCTCGTTGCGGTCATAAAAGACCTTGTTAAGATACAGCCCCTCCGCAGGTGCCGTAGGGCCTGCATCGGCACGCTTTGCGCTTTCAAGGGCGGCGTTGATATCCGTGCCCTTAAGCAGGGTGCCTACCATTATACGCACCATGTTATACAAAAAGCCGTCTGCCGCCGTGTATATGCATATATAATCCCCACGGCGCACCACCCTAAAATAATATACGGTGCGAACGGTATCCTTTATTTTGCTGCCCGCAGACATAAATGCGCCAAAATCGTGCCGCCCCTCAAAGGCCCTTCCTGCGGCATCGGCGGCTTTTTCGTCAATAGGGAAGGGGTACAAATGGGCAAGCCCCCTTGTAAAGGGATCCCTTATGCGGCTGTTTCGTATAACGTACATATATTCCTTGCCCAGGGCGCTGTAGCGGGCGTGGAAATCTTCGTCTACTATTCTTGCGCCCGTAACGCTTACGTCTTGGGGCAAGTGCATATTAAGGGCAAGGGGAAGCTTTTCCGCAGCTATTACCTTATCGCTCGATATATGGCAAACGTAGGCAAGGGCGTGTACACCCCCGTCGGTACGGCTGCAGCCGGTAACGTCCGGGCGGTAGCCAAACACCCGCTCTGCGGCGTTTTGCACCAGCTCCTGCACGGCGGTGGCGTTCTTTTGCACCTGCCAGCCGCTGTAGGCGGTGCCGATATAAGCCAAGGTTAAAGCGTAGACAGGCATTACACAGTCACCCCATAGCCGTTAATAAAGAAGATACTTACGCAAATACCTATCATCACACCAAGAAACACAAAATCGCTAACCCTGCACTTCATTTGGGTCATGCGGGTCCTGCCCTCACCGCCACGGTAACAGCGGCACTCCATCGCCTCGGCAAGCTCGTCGGCACGGCGGAACGATGAAACGAAAAGGGGTATAAGTATGGGTATAAGCGCCTTAGCCCTTTTAATAAGCCCGCCGGATTCCATATCTGCCCCTCTTGCCTTCTGGGCGGACATAATCTTATCCGTCTCTTCAATAAGCGTGGGGATAAACCTTAAAGCAATGGTCATCATCATGGCAAACTCATGAACGGGTAGCTTTATAAGCTTAAGGGGTGCAAGCAACTTTTCCAAAGCGTCGGTCATATCCAGGGGAGAGGTAGTGTAGGTCAAAAGCACAAAGCTGCCCGTAACCAGGCATACCAAACGTACCAGCATAAACCCTGCGTATATAAGCCCTTCTTTATATATTTTTATAAAATGCCAACTTAAAAGCTCGGTTTTGCCTTGGTAAAAGAAAATATTAAGCACGCCCGTAAATACAAAAATAAACAAAAGCGCCTTAAGGTTTTTAAGCACTATCCTTACGGGTATGCGAGATATAAGCACCAGCGTAACCGTAAGCACCCCCGCCAGCAGAAAGGAATAAGAGCTGTCTGCCGCAATAACGCCTACGATATACACCAGCAATATCAATATTTTAAACCGAGCATCGGTTTTGTGCAGTAGTGAATTCCCCGGGAAAAACTGTCCCAGTGTAACGTCTTTAAGCATTTATTTCTCCGGTCTTTGCTTTATTTTTAAGTAATGCGGTAATTCGTTTTACCCCCGCCTCTACGGTATATACCTCGGTGTCCTCCGCAAGGGCACGCTTGGTAAGCTCCACAAACAGCTTGGTAACCTGGGGCAGGTCAAGGGATGCTTCAAACAGCTTTTCCGCATCTCTGAAAATCTCGTCGGGCGTACCCTGCATGTGTACCTTGCCCTTATCCAAAACCACGATGTAATCGGAATATTTGGCAATATCCTCCATACTGTGGGAAATTATTATCATCGTACTTTTTTGTTTTTTTCTAAGCTCTAAAAGCCCGCCTATTATTTCCTCACGCCCTGCGGGGTCAAGGCCTGCGGCAGGCTCGTCAAGTACAAGCACCTCAGGCGTCATGGCGGCAACCCCTGCTATAGCGGCACGTCTGCGCTGCCCGCCGGAAAGCTCAAAGGGCGATTTTTTAAGCATATCGCCGTCTATCCCGCAAAACGCAGCCGCCTGCATTACCGCTTTGTCAAGGGCTTCACCCTCCATGCCCATGTTTTTGGGGCCAAAGGCTATATCCTTGGATACGGTGTCCTCAAAAAGCTGGTATTCGGGGTACTGAAACACCAAGCCCACCCTAAAGCGCACCTTGCTTATCTCCTTGGGGTTGCTCCAAATATTTTCGCCGCCAAGCAAAATCTCACCCTCGGTGGGCTTGTTAAGCCCGTTAAGCAACATGGCAAGGGTGCTTTTGCCGCTGCCGGTGTGACCTATTATGCCAACCACCCGATCGCTGCCGAAATTTATGTTAACGCCATCCAGCGCCTTTTTTTCAAAGGGTGTACCTTTTCCGTATATAACGGAAACGTTCTTTACCTCAATTGCCGACATTGGTTTAGTCCTTTACAAGTTTTTCTATGGCGTCTGCCGCCTCCATAGTGTGCAAAACGCCCTTGGGCAGGTTATACCCAAGCTTTATAAGCTCGTCGCACAGCTCGGTTATCTGGGGGGTGGCAAGGTTTACCGCCCTAAGCTCGTCCCCGTGGGCAAAAACCTCCCTTGGGGTGCCGTCCATAATTATTTTGCCCTTATCCAGCACTATAACACGGTCGGCTTCGGCTGCTTCGTTCATGTAATGGGTTATGTTAATAACCGTCATGCCCTTTTCTTTGTTAAGCCTTTTCATCCTGGCGGTTATATCACGCCTGCCAAGGGGGTCAAGCATTGCCGTGGCCTCGTCAAATATTATGCACTTGGGCAGCATTGCCAGCACACCTGCTATGGCAACACGTTGCTTTTGCCCGCCGGAAAGCTTATAGGTTGCGTGCCGTGCATATTCCGTCATATCCACCGCCGCCAGACATTCGTCAACTGTCTTGCGTATAAGGGCAGGCTCCATCCCCAGGTTTTCGGGCGCAAAGGCAACGTCCTCCTCCACCACGCTGGCAACAAGCTGGTTATCCGGGTTTTGAAAGATCATGCCGCAGCTGCGGCGCAGCTCGTACAGCTCCTCCTCGTCGGCGGTGGAAAGCCCAAGTCGGAGGCCAAGCGGTCTTAGGAAGACAACATGTTTCCCCAACTCCTTGGGGGTCAGGACGAGACGGA
>JAZUNS010000147.1:0-3280 GCA_045604285.1 Eubacteriales bacterium | reverse complement strand
CAGAAAAGACTCCTTGGGTTTTCGTGAGTGCCACGAAGTGGCGCGAGACGCGAGTGAACGAAAATCATATTCCCCCGTATCAAAAGTGGGGTCCCCGCCACGAACGGATGTGAGTGGTGGGGTGTTTTATTTGGGGTCCCCGCAAAAGCGCAGCTTTTGTGGGGGTGTTTTTATGGGGTCCCCGTTGCGAACGAACGTGAGCAATGGGGTGTTATTTTTTCTTCTCCAAACTTATAACTATCTTTCTGTCGGCATCCTGGCCTACGGAATAGGTAGTTACGCCCTCGATAAGCTGCACTTCGGAGTGGATTATGCGACGCTCATAAGCGTTCATAGGCTCTAAAGTATAGTTTCTGCGGGAACGGAGAACCTTATCTGCCATTCTTCTTGCCAAGGCACGAAGTGCCTCTGCACGTTTTTCTCTATAGCCCTCTACGTCAACGGAGATACGGTAGAAATCGTCCTTATCTCTGTCTTTATTAGCGGCAAGGGTTGCAAGATACTGAACGGCATCCAGCATATCGCCGTGCTTGCCTATAAGCAAGCCAAGGTTTTCGCCGGTGATCTCTATCATTACGCCCTCTTCGTTTTCGTCGGTGATTGCCACGTTTGCGTCAACACCCATGTTGCCAAGGAGGGTTACTATAAAGTCGTTTGCTATTTCGGCAGGAGTATCCTCGTGATATACTCTTACCTTTGCGTTTGAGCTGCCTATACCGAGAATGCCTTTTTTGGCTTCCTCAAGCACCTCGTAATTTACCTTTTCTACAGAATAACCGAGCTCTTCTGCGCCCTTTTCAACAGCCAGCTCTACGGTTTTTGCAGAAACGGTTGTTTCCTTTATCATGTTTGGTTATTCCTTTCTGTCGCTGTCGTCCTTTAAAGTGGGTTTTTCCACCAAGGTACCTTTTTCTTCAGCGGGTGCGCCTTTTTCCTCTGCCATTGCCTTTTCTCTGCGGCGGCGGATCTTTTCGGCACGTTCTTCGCTTATTGCAAGCTCGTCATAGGTGGTGTCGTCCTCATCAACCTCGATGGTAACAACCTTCTTGCGCTTTTTAGCCTGTTTAACTTCGCCAACAGCCTTTTTGATCTCTTCATCTGTGAAATGAGGGACGGGATAAAGCTTGGAAAGTGCAAACTGCTGACCTATAGACGTAATGCTTCTAAAGGTCCAGTAAAGGCCTATTGCCGCGGGGAACTGGAAGGCAAACCACGTGGACATAAGGGGCATCATCCAGCGCATAAGGCCGCTGTCCGCAGGGTTGGGATTGTTGGGGTCGTTGGTTCTTCCGTTTAACTTTTTGATAATTTCGGAAGAGAAGAAGCTGGATAAAAATACCAAAACGGGGATTAACAAAAGCCAGTTAAAGGAGAAGGAGGGAAAATCAAGGGTGGTGGTGTTGCCTATAAAATCGAAGTTGGGAAGGCTGTGACCTGCGTTTTGATTTTTCTTTTGCTGCTCTTCATTATAAAGGCCCTTGTCCTTAAGCATTTCGTTAAAGTCATAAACTATATCCGTACCGGTGGTGGTAAGTGCGTTTTGCTTGTAAAGAAGCTTATCCTTAAAGCTTGCGCCGTTAAGGTCGGAATAGCTTATATCTGCGCCGAGCTGATCGGTAATATCTGCAGAGCCGCTTATTTGATAGACACCGTCTTTATAATTAAAGTCCTTCATAAAGGTGTCAATACCGCTTTGCATAAACTTGATAAGCTCAAGCTCGGTAAAGGTGCTGGCGTAGTTATCGTCGATTATTTCTTTCTGAATTTTTTCAAGCTCTGCAATTCTGTCCTTGCAATACTGCTTTTCGCTGTCCTCACAGAAAAGAAGCTTTTCTTCGTAGGCGTCAATTTGATTTTCTGCAATAGTGTAAGCCTCTACAAAAAAGCTTTTAACGTTATAGCCGCCCTTGCCTTCGCTTGTATTATCAAGAGAAGTGGTGTAGGAAAGAGGCATTTTTACAACGCCGAACAATGCAAGAATAATGGGCATCTGCACCAAAAGAGGCAAACAGCCTGCCGTGGGGCTATAACCCTCTGCCTTATACATCTCTTGTATTTCGGTTTGCATTTTCTGCTGAGTTACACGGTCATTTCTGCCCCTGTACTTTTCTTTTATTGCCATTTCCTTAGGTTTTAGGCTTGCCTGCTTAACGGTAGCCTTTTGCTGCTTGATACCGAAGGGGAACAGTATTATCTGCATTACAACGGCAAAGATAAACAGGGTAAGAATGTAGTTGTTGAAGGATATGCTGTAGCACATCTTCATTATCCAGCCGATAATTACGTATAAAAAATCAAACATTTAATTTACCCTTTCTTATTTTTCCTTAGGGGTACCGGGTCGTACCCGTACTTACAAAGAGGGTTGCAGCGCAATAACCTGTATAAAGCCAAAAAAAAGCCCCTAAAAGCACCCCATTCATTTATAGCCTCAATTGCATACTGAGAACAGGTAGGCGTAAACCTACAGCTTCTTGGGGTATATGCCGAGATGTGCTTTTGATAGAGCCTTATTAGATATACAAATATTTTTTTCATAAAAGTAAACCGTCCCCGTCACCTAAAAAAGGGCGGAGATCTACAAAAACAGGGCCGCCTTTCTAAAAGAACCGCAAAGCTGCTCGCAAAGCTCGGTAGAATTGAAATTAATACACGGTTGTCTGGCGACTATTACGATAAGATACCCTTTTTTTACAAAAGGGTAAAGAATGCGGTATGCATCCCTCATCCGTCTTCTGACGGTGTTGCGCAAAACCGCATTCCCTCTGTTTTTGGAAACGGTGAAACCGACAGCTGTAACGTCCTTATTACGGTTTTTAAGCACGTAGACCGCCAAACCGTCCGAAACGTAGCACCTGCCTTTTCCATAGACTTTTAAAAACAAATGATTTTCCTTTATAACGGGAAATTTCATTGCCGCTACCATCTATAGCCTTAATTAATAGCTGAGTCTTATTCTGCCCTTTGCTCTTCTTCTCTTAAGCACTTTTCTGCCGTTAGCAGTAGCCATTCTCTTTCTGAAGCCATGCTCCATCTTTCTGTGACGCTTTTTGGGCTGGTATGTTCTTAACACGGTATTTGCACCTCCTTAAATAACTGTAAATGCCGAGTTTTGCTCTTTTAAAAACAGCAACATATATTTTATACACAAAAATCGCCCATTGTCAAGCCCTTTTGTAAATTTTTTATTGTTTTGCTTAATTTTACCGCATTTTTCTCGTTTTTTTCCCATTTTTATGGGTTGCGGTCTGTTTTTTGCATTGTTTTTTTATGAATAATA
>JAZUNS010000146.1:0-14842 GCA_045604285.1 Eubacteriales bacterium | reverse complement strand
ATTGGATTTCTTGTTCATTTTGCTCATAGTAACATCCTTTTGTCGATTTCTTATTTGTCGGATTTATTATATCATTTTTCCGTAAACAAATCAAGGCGAAGCCTTGTATATCATCCGCAACTTGTTGCGGTATATCATCAACACGAAGTGTTGTATCTCATCAAGCCGCAGGTAATGCAGCCTTCGGCTGATGATATGCGCCAATGGCAATGATATGCACGCTAACGCGTGATGATATACCAAGCCTGCGGCTTGGATAAACAAAAAGAGAACTTTTGGTAGACAAAAGTTCTCTTTTTGTTGGTAAGGTAACGCAAAATTGATACAAGAAAGACTTTTGCTTTGAGACAGTGAGTAAAGTCTTGCACGGGTTTCAAAATTCGGCTGGATTGATGAAAGGGTTTCAGTTGTTGCATTGGTTATAAATTCGTGATATAATATAAAAAATTAATGTCAGGAGAAATGATATATGGGGAATGATGTTCTGTTTATTGATAGCGATATATCGCCAAAGGCATACAAAGGTGATTCAACGCTTCGATGTGTTCAAATAGGACCAAATGTTGCCTCCATAGGCGCAGAGGCTTTTTCTATGTGCTTTAATATTGAGAGCATTACAGTGGATCCCGAGAACAAGTGGTTCACGAGTGGTGATGGCTGTAATGCTATTATTGAAAAGTCAAGCGGCGCACTCTTGGTCGGCTGTTACAAAACCAAAATTCCCGAATACATTTCAGAAATCGCTCCCTTCGCTTTTTGCGGACAAACTTTATTGAAAAAAATAACGATTCCTTGCAGCGTTCGCAAGATCGGCGCTTTTTCGTTTGACGGATGTAGCGAACTTACTGAAATAAAAATCGGAGAAAACGTTGAAGCCATCGGTGAATACTGTTTCAAAAAATGCGAAAAAATAGAAACCATATACCTACCGAATAAATATATCGACATCGATACAACTATATTCGGCGTTACTCCATTTGATTGGAATGATATGGAGGCATCTCTTAAAAGTTGGGGAGATGAGTATAAAACCGAACCACATTTTGTGGGGGTACTAAACATCCTCTTTGACGGTACAACGGAAGATTATTATATGCTTGGTGATTTTGTCGATAATTACTTATCTTGTTCTTATATCGAAAACACGCGCATTATTAATGTTTTCTGCAAAGATGCGAAAATAACATCAAATAAATGGAATTTTAATGTATAAGCAATAAGTCTTGCACCGGTGCAAGACTTTAATTAAAAAGTGAAACCCTCTGCGTGAGGGTTTCACTTTTTTGTATGGGTGCTTTTGATTTTAAGTATTAAAATTCATATAAAAACAAAGAAAAGCCCTTGAAATAAGGACTTTTCTTGTATCAACGAATGTTGATGATTATGGTGGAGGCGAGGGGAATCGAACCCCTGTCCGAAAAGCCATCCTTGCAAATTTCTCCGTGCGCAGACGATTATTTAAATTCCCTCACCCTATCGCCAACCGTCAAGCTATAGGGTTCAGTAGCTTCATAAATGCATGGCACGCGTCAAAGCTTTCGCACGCTCACGTTCACTGCTAAGTGACGCCATATTTCGGGTCGCAGTCCTCCCGAATATGACGGCCGCCTAAATTAGGCAGCTAAAGCAACTTTATTGTTGTCGTTTGTTTTTAAAAATTACGTTTTTTATAGAAGTCACGCTCTTCTGCACGCTTATCACAGTTCAAACTCCCCGTCGAAACCTTTACGCCCCCACGGTATAATTTATCTTGAACGCTCAGCCTCACGTTGAGCGCTTCTCTTTGCATCGGCTTCTCTTTTATCATAGAGCTTTTTACCTTTACACAGCCCTATCTCTACTTTTACCCATTTCCCGCTAAAATACAATTTAAGCGGGATAACAGAATATCCTTGCTGCCCCACTAAGCCGAAAAGCTTTAATATCTCACGCTTATGCATAAGTAATCGGCGGGCACGCATTGGCTCTCTGTTAAATATATTTCCTTTTTCGTAGGGGCTGATATGCATACCATGAATCAAAATCTCGCCATTTTTAATACGGCAGAACGAATCCTTAAGATTTACCCTGCCATTGCGCAAAGACTTAACCTCGGTACCGCAAAGCTCGATACCGGCTTCAAAAGTATCTTCTACAAAATAATCATGATACGCTTTTTTATTGCTTGCTATCAAGCCCGGTGCCTTACCTTGCATATACCGCCCTCCTCTTTAAAGATTATACACCATAACCATTGATAAATCAATACTTATTTGTCGCCCAACAACAAGTAAGAAGTAAATACCTGCTTATCGCCCTCTTTTGTTCCCACAACATAAGCTTTATCGGCGTCGCAAACAGCAGAGAATATAACTTCGGCACCGTACTTAAGCTCACTTACAAAATGTATCTCAAAACCAAGTATTTCTTTTTCCAACAAATTAGCGTTACAATAATCCACAAGGTAATCCGCATAACGACTGTTATTAACGTGACCGTTTGTATCCATATCCGTTAACGTAGGATGATAAACCGTAGTTAAGGATGGTTCGCACGGCAACATAATACGTCGTTCGGGATCAATGCCTATTTCTTCATCTGTATTTGTTAGAACTGTTGCCTTAAGTGCATCCGGTCTTAAAATCCTTCTTGCACTGTAGCTTACGAGTACCCACCGTGTGGTAGCCCTGGCTACGACTTCGCCGTTTATGTACATAACAAAATCTCGATTAAAAGAAACGCCTTGAATTTTTCCGTTCCACGTCCTTATTTCCAGTTCTTCATCAAACATAGGCATTCTTTTAAAACTAACCATGGCCTTAGAAATTACGAAAATCATATCGTCTTTTCTCATGGTAACGTAATCAGCGCCCAAATTTTCTGCGTCAACCGTTGCGGCATCCTGCATGAATTTCAAAATCGCCGAAGGCTTAACTCTGCCGTCTTGCAAAACTTCATGTCCTGTAATTTTATGTTTTACCGTGGTCATTGGTCGTATTCCTCTCCGTTGTATTCTTCCTCTGTTCCTTCGAAAAGAAACTTGCCCTGTTTATCGTATTGTTCGTCATCAGTATTATTAGCGGAAAATCTACGTTTTGTCATAGGCTTTGAGGTGCGCTTTACATTAAAAGGCGATTTTTCCAAAGCATTCTGGACAGCAACAGGCATTACGTGAGTATAGATTTGCGTGGTACTGACCTTGGTGTGCCCGAGAATTTCTTTCAAAAGCATAATATCAATGCCGGATTTACTGTACATCAACGTAGCAGCAGTATGTCTTAATTTGTGGGCAGAATATCCACGCTTATCCAATCCGCAAAGTTGCAGTTGTTTATTAAGCATCCATTGTACGGTTTTATTTGACAAACGCACGCCGTTTCTTGATAAAAACAAAGCGTCTGTATCCTTAACCTTTTTTCCTCTTGCCAACGTCGATTTTTGCCTTACTTGGAGATATTGATACAACGCCTCCCTGCAAGCATCATTAAAAAACAGTGTCCGTTTTTTATTGCCCTTTCCTCTCACCGTAAACCTTGTAAAATCAGAATCGATGTCGGAAAGGTTGATGCCTACAAGCTCAGACAGACGAAGCCCACAACTCAAGAACAGCAATGTGATAAAATAGTTTCTTTGATAATTGATGTCCTTTTTATCAAAAGAGTCAAGCAGAATCAAAGACTCCTCAAAAGTCATAACGATAGGCATATTGTCTTTCAACCGTGGAGAGTCTACATATCTTGCAGGGTCATTTTTCAGTTGCTTTGACTTAAGCGTATGATGTTTATAAAAAGACTTAATTGTGGCCAATTTACGGCACATTGTAGTGTGCTTAAGGTGCCGATTTTGTGCCAAATATAAAAGATACCCATAAATATCTTCCGAGCTGACACTTTCGGCAAACGCTGCATCTACCACAGATATGTCCGTTTCGTCTTCGGGGACGCCCGTTCTTAAAGCTATCATATAACGGAAAAAGCAACGCAAATCGATTGCGTACTCGTTTACCGTTAACGCCGAACGAGCCTGAATGTTTAATTTATGGGACAGAAAGCTGACGATAATTTGCGGAAATTCTGAATAATTCATAATACCCTTTTAAAAGCCTAAAACCGCTTATACAGCGTTTTATTGTTTTCCATCATATCAGTCAATTCGTTTTTGGTCAATTGTCTGCTTGCAACGACCGCCATATAATACATATGCTTTGCAACGGCAATGCCGGTAATTTCGTCAAGCTCTGTCAATTTTGATACCGTGGCGTTATCAACGTTAATTACAAACTCTTCGTCTACGGGAACATCGTTACCCTGACCGTTGACCATCGTATACATACGCATCATATCGGCAAAGCGCCTTCCCTCTTCAGAAAGCCTTATAATAGCCGCAGCGCTATCCGCACCTAAAGAAGCAAAAGTGATTTTATCCTTTTCTTTTCCCGTTGCATTTTCGAATAGAGCTTTTAACGCATCATTTGCATCAGCTGCGTCACCAAGATCGTCAAGAGAAGCGTCAACGCGAAGGAATTTAACGTTTTGATACTTGGCTTCAATAAAAGATGCAAATTGAGAGTCTATTACCGTATCCATTAAGTAAACGTCTATATTCTTTGCTTCGAGCATGCCAATATAGTAGGATTGCTGTACGGGATCGGTTGTATAATAGATTTTTCTTTCTTCACCATCGCTTATCAATGCGTTAAAATCTACGAAATCATTTTTTGTGTTTTGAAAAACAATTGCGTTTTTAATACGGTCGAAAAACTTAGCGTCTTTTATTGCACCGTATTCAACGTACGGACATATAGTTTTCCACAATTCCTTATACTTTTCAAAATCATCGTTTTTAAGCTTGCACAATTTGTCTGCAACTTTTTTTATGATATAAGCTGAAAGCTTACGTACATAAGCATTATCCTGCAAATAGCTTCGTGAAACGTTTAACGGCAATTCGGGACAATCGAGAGCACCGGAGAGACAAGACAAATAATCCGGTACGATTTCTTTGATATTATCAGCAACAAAAACCGAATTATAAAAAAGCTTTATAGTACCCTCTTTGGCTTCAAAATTACTGCGAGGCGCAGGAAAATACAAAACGCCTTTAAAGTTCAACGGATAATCTGCATTAATATGCACTGAAAACAAAGGGTCTCTAAAATCGTCAAACATTTTTTTGTACTGTGAGTTATATTCCTCATCAGTAACTTCGTTTGCATTTTTTTGCCAAACCGGTACGTCGGGATTGATGCGCTCTTGCTTATCGTCTTCTATACAATATATTTCGTAAGGCATATATAAGCAGTACTTTTCAAGTATACCTCTTATACGTGTAAAATCCAGGTATTCAAGCTCTTCGTTGGAAATATGAAGTGTAATTTCGCTTCCGCGCTCGGCTTTATCCGAAGCTTCCATTTCATATTCACCGTTTTCTTGACAATCCCAATGAACAGCATTAGCGTTAGTGTAGGACTTGGTTTCGATTTCAACATTATCAGCTACCATAAAGGCAGAATAAAAGCCGAGACCAAAGTGACCGATAATTCCGCCGCCTTTACTGTCTTCGTTTTCGTATTTCGAAATAAAATCCAAAGCACCGGATATAGCCATACTATTAATATACTTATCAACGTCCTCTTCGGTCATACCTATTCCGTTATCCGCAACCGTAAGAGTTTTGTTATTTTTATCTATTCGTACATCAATTTTGTAAGGCGAAGCGCTTTCGTCAACTTCTGCCAAAGAGACCAAACGCTTATGTCTCGTAATTGCGTCGCAAGCATTGGAAACTAATTCTCTCAAAAAAATATCTTTGTCAGAATATAACCACTTTTTTATTACGGGAAATATATTTTCTGTTTGAACAGAGATTCCGCCTTTTTTCATAGCCAATTCCTTTCAATAAATACAAAGTTAAAACAAGAGAGGCTGCTGACGTGCCGCCCCTCTTTACTATACGCATTAATATAAACTAAAAATTAACGGCTAAATAATATCATCATCACTGAATGTACAGTCTATATCTTCTGCTAAATTTTCAAGCTCAAATTCTTCTTCCTCTTCGCCTTCGCAGCAACAGCATTTAGTTTCAGGAATGTAATTCTTAGATTCTTTAAGTACCAAATATACGCCGGCAATTCCTGTACCCGCCGCCAACAAAGCCAAGGCAATGGCACGTTTTTTCTTATCAGAAGAAACCATGATAAGCATTACGAAAAATGTAAAAGCCTGAAGAACCAAACCAATACCGGTCATAATTTTGATCTTGCTCATAATAACCTCCTTATCTTAAAGCGCCGTTAAGCGCCACATCCAATATTATAGTGTCTAATTTTAGTTTTGACACTTTAATTTTAAATATTCATTTATAAAATCGTCAATTTCGCCATCCATAACTGCAGTTATGTTACCGGTTTCACAATTTGTTCTGTTATCCTTGACGAGCGTATAGGGCATAAACACGTATGACCGTATCTGACTTCCCCACTCAATATTCATCTTTACGCCTTTAATATCATCAATCTTGTCAAGCTGTTCTCTCTCTTTTATCTCTAAAAGTTTGCTTTTCAGCATTTTCATTGCCGTTTCTTTATTTTGAACCTGGCTTCTTTCGGTTTGACAATTGACTACAATACCCGTTGGCAAATGTGTAATTCTTACGGCAGAGTCGGTTTTATTAACGTGCTGACCGCCGGCGCCGCTGGAACGGTGATGATCGACCTTTAAATCCTCGTCTCTTATTTCTATAGTTACGTCATCGTTAAACTCGGGCATAACTTCAACAGATGCAAAGGAAGTGTGACGTCTGCCTGAAGCATCAAACGGAGAAACTCTTACAAGGCGATGTACGCCGTTTTCTCCCTTAAGATACCCATAGGCGTTTTCACCTTCAACCAGAAAGGTCACGCTTTTGATGCCGGCCTCATCGCCGTCAAGATAATCCAAAACCTTAACTTTAAAACTTTTGCGTTCAGCATAGCGAGTGTACATTCTGTACAACATCTGCGCCCAGTCCTGCGCCTCGGTACCGCCGGCGCCGGGATGAATAGAAATAATACAATTGCTGTTATCATACTCTCCCGACAACAGAACTCTGATCTTTTCGTTCTCATATTGTTTCTTGATAGATGAAAATTCAAGCATAAGATCATCTACCAAATCTTCATCGTCTTCTTCGATTGTCATCTCAAACAAATCGGAGAAATCCATAAACCTGCTTTCAAGGCTCAAAAAAGAATCAAGCGTCCCCTTACGCTGCTTTAAAGTTTTTAAAAGATGCTGTGCAGCTTCGGGATCTGACCAAAAATCAAGGGAATTGGTCTTTTCTTCAAGTTCACGCACTTCAGCGGATAAGGCGTCGGCGCCTATTGATATTCTAAGCTCTGATATGCCCTGCTCAAGTTCTTTTACTTCGGGTTTGCATTGTTCAAGTTTAATTAGCATAAAAACATCCTAAACGTTTATTTACAAATATTATACACAGATATTTATGTACAGTCAATGATAAAATGCAACCGCATCTGTAAGCCGGGTTCTGTTTTAGACAGTCATCTATCTTGAGCGTACGTTGCCGCACGCTTCTTTGCCACCTATAGGAGCTGCCGGGCAAGCATTAACGCTCCTTTATGCGGTGTTGCTTCGGATAGGGTTTACATGGCTGCGACGTCTCCGCCGCACCGGTGAGCTCTTACCTCGCCTTTCCATCCTTGCCGCAAAAATTGCGGCGGTTTATTTCTGTTGCACTGGCCCTGAAGTCGCCTTCGGCGGATGTTATCCGTTATCCTGCCCTGCGAAGCCCGGACTTTCCTCACTACGGTCCCTTTCGGTATGCCGCGCGCGACTGTCCGATGCGGTTGCGTGTACATTATACTATACTAATTTATTTTTGTCAAATGGTTGATTATTTTTTGATTTGGTATATAATTAGATATTGAACGGAGTGATAATATTGATAAGATCATATTTTGATGCCTTAAAAAATAAGACTGTTGGGTTTATTGGTATAGGTATTAGCAATATGCCTATTATCAGAATTTTTGTTAACGAAGGTATAAGCGTAACTTTGAGAGACGTCAAAGAAAAATTACCCGATGACTTTGCAGAAGAAATCCAATCTTTAGGCATTACAACCTTTAACGGTGAAAACTACTTAAAAAACATTTACGAGGACGTGCTTTTTTTATCACCGGGTGTCAAACAATTTTTGCCGGAGCTTTTGCAAGCTAAAAGCAATGGCACAATACTTACGACAGAAATGCAGGAGTTTTTAAAACTTTGCCCCTGCAAAACCATTGGCGTTACCGGAAGTGACGGAAAAACCACAACAACAACCTTGATATCTAAGTTTTTGGAAGCAGATGGAAAAAAAGTGCATCTTGGCGGAAACATTGGTAAAAACCTGTTTGCCTGTTTAAACGATATAGGTGCTGATGATTTTGCCGTCATAGAGCTTTCAAGCTTTCAGCTTATGAAAATGTCCGTTTCTCCCGATATAGCCGTTATAACAAACGTTTCTCCCAATCATTTGGATTGGCATAACAGCTATGAAGAATATATCGAAGCAAAAACCGTCATTTATAAATACCAAAACGAAAACGGCAGATGCGTATTCAATGCATCCAATGACATTACTGCTAAGCTTGCATCCGCATATTTAGGTCAAGGGTCTACTTTTGGAAAATCCATTGGTGATTTTCACGTTGAACCTGAAGGAATATATCACGGTGACGTCTTGATTTTATCCGATGCAGATATACTGTTGCCCGGCATGCACAACAGAGAAAACTATGCAGCTGCTATAGCAGCAACTTACGGCTTGGTATCGAAAGATAGCATTGTTAAAACAGCCCAGGAATTTGGCGGCGTTGAACACAGAATAGAGCTTGTGAGAGAATTTAACGGCGTTAAGTATTACAACTCTTCCATTGATTCAAGCCCCAGCAGAACCGCTGCTGCATTGGAATCTTTCAAAGATAAAGTTATTGTTATTGCCGGCGGGTATGACAAAAAAATCCCGTTGGAACCCTTAGGCGACCTGTTCAAAAGGAAAACCAAGTCAGCAATTCTTATAGGAAATACCGGCGTAAAAATCGCCGATATACTAAAAGCATGCGGATACAGCGGCCCAATATATATGGCTGTCGATATGGAAGATGCCGTTAATCACGCTGCTTCAATCGCCGTAAGCGGCGATACGGTTATACTTTCACCCGCTGCCGCAAGCTTTGATTTGTATAAAAACTTTATGGAACGCGGAAATATTTTTAAAAAAATAGTAAAAGAATTATAGAAGGAGGATTACATGGAGCTTTTTGAAAGAATTAAAACAGTAACGGAAATATGTGCCGTTTCCGGCAGAGAGCACGTAGCATTTGAACAGCTTAAGGAAATGTTCGGCTATATGTTTGACGAAATACTAACGACACCGACAGGCAGCTTTATCGGTATCAGAAGATGCGGCAAAGCCAATGCACCCAAATTACTTTTTGATGCCCACCTTGATGAAATCGGGTGTATGGTCAAAAAAATATGCGACGGCGGCTTTTTAAAAGTAACAAACATAGGCGGAATAGACACTAAGGTATTATCTGCAGCAGAAGTTTGGATACACGGCAAGGAAAAAATAATGGGGGTATTTGCATCCGTTCCTCCACATCTTCGCCAAGACAGCGACAGCAAAAAGCTTTTGCTTACCGATATGTTTATTGATACCGGAATGTCAAAAGAATATCTTGAGGAAAACGTTCCGTTAGGTACGGTTGTTACTTTTAAGACCACAACAGAAAAGCTTTTAAACGGACATATTGTTGGCAAAAGCATGGATGACAAGCTTTCTATGTGTACGATACTTGAAGCCTTTGATATGCTTAAGGACGAAGAGCTTAACGTTGATATAATAGCTCAATTCAGCGGCGGTGAAGAAATCGGTTATGTCGGGGCTACTACCGCAGGATATATGCTTGATCCCGATTACGCCGTAGCCATCGACGTTACAAACTCCTACGTACCCGAAGCTCCCGTAAGAAAAAAGGGTAACAGATTGGGCAACGGCGGTGTCGTTTCTTTTTCAGGTACTACATGTCGCCCGTTTACCAAAAGGTTTGTAGAAGTATTAAATGCAAACAATATACCTTATCAGGTTGTTGGTGAGCCCGGCAGAACCGGCACCAATGCACACGTTTTGCAAATCACACGAAACGGTGTTCCCACAGCTTTGATATCCGTACCATTGAAAAACATGCACACACAGGCAGAAACCGCAACATTAAGTGACGTTGAAAACGTTGCAAAAGCACTTGCCGCCTTGGCAAAATCGATGTAAGGAGGACAGACAACTAATGAAAGAATTAACAAAAAAGCTATGTAATCTGTTTGGCCCTTCTTCCCTTGAAGACGAAGTGCGTGCGGCAATTATCGAAGAAATCACACCATATTGCGAAAAGATTGAAACCGACAAGGTCGGAAACCTAATTGCCTACAAAAAGGGCCGTAAAGCAGTCGAAAAACCAATTGTATTTGCCGCCCATATGGACGAAGTAGGATTTATGATTCAATACATCTCTGATGACGGTTATTTATATTTCGATACGATCGGTGGAATAGATAACAGCGTAATCGGCGGCAGAAGAATGATTATCGGTGATAACAAGGTTTTAGGTGTGGTTGCATCAAAAGCTGTTCACATGCAAAAGCCTGAAGAGAGAGGAATGTGCATTCCAATTTCCGAAATGTATGTTGATATCGGCTGCACAACAAAAGAAGAAGCCGAGCAATACGTTTCCGTAGGGGACTGTGCAACTTTCCTACCCAATTTTGAAGAGTTCGGTGACGGATATATCAAATCAAAAGCATTAGATGACAGATTTGGATGTGCCGTTCTTTGCAAAATGATTAAAGAAGACATAGAAAACGATACAGTTTTTGTGTTCACCGTCTGCGAAGAAACCGGTTGCAGAGGTGCGCTTACCGTTGCACATATGCTGCAAGCGGAAAAGGCTGTAATTATTGAATCTACCACAGCAGGAGATTTACCCGGTGTTTCCGAAGCACGGAGAGCTTCCTGCGTTGGAGAGGGAGCCGTTATTTCCTTTATGGACGGCGGCACTATTTACGACAGAGATTTCTGCGAATATGCTATAAAAATCGCTAAGAACAATGATATAAAGCACCAAATTAAAACTACCGTTTCCGGCGGCAACGACTCTCGCTCTTTCCAAACCGCAGCCTATGGCAGCAAGGTACTGGCAATTTCAGCACCGGTTAGATATATACATTCCGCAAGCAGCGTTGCCAAAGAATCGGACTTAGAGGCCGTGTATGCGCTGGCAAAAGCTATTGCCGATAACGTTTAAGGAGGAAACAACAATGTACGATATAATTAAAAGATATACTTCTGCTTTTTCTGTGTCCGGCAGAGAAAATTATTTAGCTGACATTATCGAGGCTGACATAAAAAACTATTGCAACGAAGTTCGTATGGATGCAATGGGTAACCTTATCGCTTTTAAGAAGGGTAAAAGCAGCGACAAAAAGCTTATGATTGCTGCACACATGGATGAAATAGGTTTTATTGTTACATCTATAGACGATAATGGTTTTATAAAGGTATCAAATGTTGGCGGGATAAACGCAGTCTATGACGCATATCATAAAGTTCGTTTTGAAAACGGTACTAAAGGCATAATAGTTGCCGATGCATCAGCAAAAGGCGATCTTAAAGTAAAAGATCTGGTTATTGACATCGGCGCTACCACAAAGAAAGAAGCACAAAAAAAGGTTTCAGTTGGTGACTTGTGCGCTCCCGAAGCTTCAATAACGAGATTATTGAACAAACGAATAAGTGCAAAAGCACTTGACGACAGACTTGGTTGCGCAATCGCAGCTACTTCATGTATAAAAGCTGATACACCGGCTTATGATACCTATTATGTGTTCACTGTTCAGGAAGAAGTTGGATGCAGAGGTGCAATACCCGCATCCTTTGGAATTATGCCCAACTATGCAATTGCAATAGACGTTACTGCTACCGGCGACAGCGTTGGTGCCAAAGCTATGGAAATTAAGCTTGGCAAAGGCGCAGCAATAAAGCTTAAGGACTCTTCTGTAATATGCTCTCAATTGATGGTTGATGCCATGATAAGCAGTGCAAAACGCAATAATATTCCTTATCAGCTTGAGGTACTTGAAGCCGGCGGAACAGATACTCATTCTATGCAGTTGGCAGGTGGAGGAAGCCACGCAGGCTGTATATCCATCCCCACCCGCTACATCCACTCCCCTGTTGAAACCGTAGATTTAAAGGACGTTGAAGCCGCAGAAAAACTTTTAACCGCTTTGGTAACGGAAGGAATAGAATAAAATGATTTCTGAAAAAATAAGGCAGTTGGCAGAGCAGTGCGAAAAAGATCTTTCCGCTGAATTTGCAGAATACGAAAAGATCGCCCAAATTAATACGGAGCGTGTACTTAAAGCTTTTAGAGAATTGCATCTTGCTGAGAGACATTTTAACCCAACCACGGGATATGGTTATAACGACGACGGGCGCGAATTTGCAGATTCAGCCTATGCAATACTTTTTGGTCAGGAAAGCGGTTTTGTAAGGCACAGCATAGTTTCCGGCACCCACGCCTTGGGGATTGGGCTTTTTGCCTTACTTAGACCCGGTGATACCATGCTTTCAGTTGCCGGCAAGCCTTATGATACTTTGGACGGAGTTATCGGAATCGGTGACACAAAAGAAGACGGATGCCTTGCTGAATTTGGCGTAAAATACCGCCAAATAGATCTTATAGACGGCAGCGTTTTCAATTACGATAAAATTATATCTACGTTGCAATCAGACAAAACAATAAAAGTCGTATACGTACAACGATCTAAGGGATATCTTAACAGAGCTTCACTTTCAGCTGCTGACATTACAGCGCTATATGATAAGGTTAAATCCATTTCCCCGGAAGTGTTTGTAGTTATTGATAATTGCTACGGAGAGTTTTGCGAAGAAAAAGAACCTAAGGGCGACCTGGTAATTGGTTCGTTGATAAAAAATCCGGGTGGTGGCATTGCAGAATCCGGCGCTTATATTGTTGGTACAAAAAAAGCAGTTGACCTTGCAGCAGCACGACTTACCGTGCCGGGCATTGGGCTTGAGTGCGGGGCATCCTTAGGACAAACCAAGAACATTATCAAGGGTTTGTTCTTTGCACCGCATACCGTATGTCAAGCTAAAAAAACAGCTGCTTTTGCCGCAAAGCTGTTTGACGCTTTAGGATATGAAGTAAGTCCAAAACCGGGAGAAAAAAGAATGGATATAATTCAAACGGTTTCTATGGGAAACGCAGAAGCGGTATGTGCTTTTTGCAGAGGCTTACAAAAAGGTTCCCCTGTCGATTCTTTCGTAACACCGGAGCCTTGGGATATGCCCGGTTACAACAGTCAGGTTATAATGGCAGCAGGTGCTTTTACACAAGGCTCCTCCTTAGAGCTTTCAGCAGATGCACCTATACGTCCGCCTTATACTGTTTTTATGCAAGGCGGCTTGACCTACGAAAGCGGTAAATACGGCGTAATGCTTGCAGCCGAAGAATGCGAGCGCGCCAAAACCATTGATTAATTTAACACCTCCATGTAAGAGAAAAGCCTTTGGTGACTAAGTCATCAAAGGCTTAATTTATATTTCAACTTCAAAAGCTGTATGACAACGGGGGCATTTTGTACAATGTTTACCTTTTACTCTGGGTAATCTTAATACTGACTTACATGACGGACATTTTCTAAAAGCATAGTCTTTGCGTTCCTTAAAAGCTCTACGCTTCTGCTTAAACCAGCGAGCAAGTTTACGCCAAAAAGCCATAAATTTTTCATTTTCCATTCTGCGTTTATATATGTTTCGCGAGAAAACTCTAAACCACATATACAAAATTAAAGCGATGCCAAAAAGCCACAGGGATAAAGAGTTTATAAAACAGTTGACCAACGATATCACAGCATACAAACCAAGCAAAAGATAACAAATGGCATCTATGCCATTCCTTCCGCTAAGGAATGAGACAAGTCTTTCTTTAAAGCTCGGCTTATATCCGCTATAGTTATTTTTCATTGTCCGGTTGCACCTCTAATATGATTTTATATTAAATGTACACCTGATATATTAACTCAAGCTTAACAAAAGTACAGCTATGCCTTACCGGTAAGGATTGTGGCAAGCTCCTTATCGGCAACATTCTTGATAGGCTGCCTTTTTGTTATTACCGCAGGTATACGTTTTATGGTATCTTCTTCCATAGGCAGTGGCAAAAACCCTTCGTCCTGCAGTATGTATCGCAAACTCATAGGCGTCACACTGCATCCCCACATACGGCAGAGCAAAGCCTTTAACTCTTTTTCATCGCCGTTAACGGTATAAGAGCTTACTTCACTACCGTTGCGGTCATCCTTGCTTATTGTTACATAAAACCCTTGAGCAGTTTTTTCAAGCGAGTAGACTAAAGTAAACTTTTTGAATGTTCGTATTTTTTTCATTGTAACACCTCATTTAAATTCTATCACGATAAATACAATAATTTTGTCGAAACACGCAACATATTGTGCTTCTACGCTACAAGCATACCACCAAATGTTCGATAAATCAACAGCATTTTTTGCCATGTTTTACCAAAAAATATTATTTAGCATTATGTCTACCGATTATTTAAAATAAAGTATTGGTTACACTGGCAGGTGCATTATTTTTTAATAGTTTTGTAATTAAAAATTTAAATATATGGTTTTGTTTGAAGATTTTGTTAAATACACGCCTCCGTTAATAAATTTATTATTTTTCTTATTTATGGGGTTTTATTGTGTAAAACACTTGCTATGACAGATAAAAA
>JAZUNS010000145.1:0-3179 GCA_045604285.1 Eubacteriales bacterium | reverse complement strand
CGTTCGCTCGCGCCTGCGCGCCGATTTTACAAATCGGCACTTGCGGAAACTAAGGAGTTTTTTGTGCGGCACCTGGCCGCAGAAAAAACGGTATTATAGATCCGCAAAAAGCGGTAATATAATATAAAAAACGGCTTTATAAAAAGCGGTATTATAAAAAACGGCTTTGTAAAAAGACAGACCGTGTAAATAACGGCATAAAAATCCCCCGTTGTGTTGGCACAACGGGGGCGTTTTTATGTGGGGTTGTTTTTTTGTCAGACTATTTTGCGGTGAAGCTTACGTTAACTTCCAGCTCGCCTGCGGGGGCAGTCCAGGGCTTGGAGGGGTTGTAGGTGTTAAACACCAGGTGTATCTCGTCCCCTGCGGAAACCACCAAGGATGCGTTGGCAACCACGGGATCACTGTCGCTCCACTGGTTGTCGCCGTAAGCGGAGGCGGTAATGTTGTTTATGCAGTAAAACCAATTGCCACCGGGCATCTTTACGGTAAGCTGACCGTCGGCAGGTGCCGTCCAGGTATAATGAACGCCGTCAGAGCCTGCCTCAACGGTAACGGTGTTTTTGCCCGTGGTAAGCTCTATGGGATTGCTCATGTGGCCCTTGGGTGCGGCAAAGGTAAGGTTAAGTATAACCGTTTCGTCGTCGGTGTTGGTAAAGCTGTACGCCTGGTTAAGGTCGGTAATAGCTATTTCCTCAGAGAAATCACCGGCGGTAACGGTCATGTTCATGCCGTTTTTATAGGTTACGGTGATATAAACCGTCTCACCGGGCTTAACGATAAATTCATCGTCGGTAAATACGGGGTAAGGAGCGTCCTGGGTGCCGTATTCGGGCTCGTCATCGGCGGTGGAGCCGAAAGAGTCGATGATCAAAGCGTCGTACTTAAGTATCTGTGCGGCGTCAAGGCTGTTTACCGCTACGTCCCCGTTAACGTTGGCAAGGTCAAGAGTAGCGGCGTCAAAATCCAGCATCAAAGCGTCGTATTTAAGAACGGCCGCAGCGTCAAGGCTGTTTATCTTGCCATCCTTGTTAACGTCACCAAGGGCGTACTGTGTAACTGCTTTTACGCTTAAAACCGACACTGCGGGGCTTGCGGGGAATTTGTCTATGATAAAAGCATCATATTTAAGTATCTGTGCGGCGTCAAGGCTGTTTACGTTGCCGTCGCCGTTAACGTCTGCACGTCTAAGCTCCTCGTCGTCCAGCTCTTTTATCATGGCGTCATGCTTAAGAACGGCCGCAGCGTCAAGGCTGGTTATCTTGCCGTCTCTGTTAGTATCGCCAAGGATAAACTCGTCAACGGGGTCATAGCTTACGTCGGGCTCAGAGGGTTCAAGGGCGGTGCCTTCCTCAAAGCAGCAGGCAAACATCCATGCGGAATCCTTAACAAAAGAACCCGGGAAAATGCAGGTAGGGGTGCCTTCATCATACCACTTGTTGCTTTCGCCGTAGGTCTGATAGATGTAAATAAGGTCCTCGGTAAGGGGGTAAATGCCACGGTCGGAATTGTTGTAATATTCGGTAACGGCTTCGTTAAAGCTTACCTTCTTTACAAAGTTGCCGTCCTCGTCAAAAAAGTAGCATCTTACCTGGCCGTAGCCCACTGCATCGTAAAGACGGATATAGGGGGCGGAGGTGCCCACGTTAATATAAAGCACGGGGCCTTCTGCGCCGTCCAGATGATAAAAGCCATCACTGCCCAAAACAGCGCTGTGCGCATTGGAGATATCTACGTATTCCAAAGAGATGTCGTCTGCAAGGTCAAACTTACTAAGGGTTGCCTTGTTTTCGTAAACATCCCAGGGGAGGTCGGAGGGGTCAATTGTTATCGCTTCGTCTGAGAGGGCTATTCTTACCGTTGCGGTAGTGCCGCCCTTAACACCGAAAAGGAAGGTGTTGCCAACGTAGCTGGACTTAACCTCAAGGGTGACGGTGTTGCCTTCGGCTGCGCCGCCGTTAACCAAGAAAAACTCACTACCCGTAAAGGTGTAAAGGGTGGTGCCGGCGGTGGAGGTGGTAATCTTATAAACGCCTTCTTCGTCAGGCTTAAAACCGTAAACGGTTATATCTACCGAGTCCAGCAGGGTAACGGTGTGGTTACCGGTGGCGGTATAAACGGTTTGAGAATACTCGTAGCTTTCGTCCGCTGCCGAAACCGTTACGGCGCAGGCGCCTGCCAAAACCAGCACAAGGGCAAGTATGGCTGCAATTAATCTTTTGGTTTGCATCATGGCTAAAGGGTCTCCTTTTTTAAAGAATCCGACAAATTCGGTGGTATCTACAAGAATTATATCACGGTTTTACCGTTATTACAATAGTTTTGCACAAAAACCTTTTAACGGCGGGTGCTTTTGCTGCTTCAGCCTCGGGCGGTTAATTGCCGTACCTTTTTGCCATTTCTTCTCTATCGTATTCCAAAAAATACGGCTTTAGCTTGTTATAAAACTCTTGCATTTTTTCTTTGGTTGCAAACACTACGTCACAGCCTCTGTCATCGTAAACACTAAAAATGCATTCGTTTTTAAAAGATACAAAGTGTACGGTCGGCGCATTCCACAAAAAATTATCCGCTATCGTTTCTTTATAGGGGTAGTTATGGTCGGTATAGCAAACAAGGCGGTTCTTTTGAACACAGTTCTCCTTCTCGTCCTCGCTAAGGGGGATATTGGAAACTACGGTGCTTTCGTAATTGTTGATATGTATGGCAAGAAACCGTATTTTTTCTTCAAAATAATCAAGGGTGCTGTCAACGATTATATTGCCCCAAGCAGACAGATCCTCAATATAATAATCAAAAAACACGGCATCCGGCGGAGTAGGAAAAAGAATATCGTATATTTCAAGCCCACGCTTTTCGGCGTTGTTTAAATACGTGCCCTTGGATTTGCCCGTCCCCAGCTCACACCTGAGCGCAAAGGGATGATTGTAAAACCAAGGCTGTGCATACAAAAACGACGGATCGGTAATCAGCTTTTCAATTTTGCTGTGGGACTTGGTCTTTGCACCTTCACAAAGGGGCTCGGAATTCTCTGCAAGTATCGGCAAACTCTTTTTGGCCATATAAACACCTTCTTCCTTACCTTTATTATGACATAATTATATCATATATTTGCAAATCATATATTTGCAAATGTTTCAATAGTGAAGTTACGGCAAGCCGAAGTGAAGTTATGCCTT
>JAZUNS010000144.1:0-1706 GCA_045604285.1 Eubacteriales bacterium | reverse complement strand
GATAGCGTAACAACTATCGGCGACAAAGCGTTCTTCAGCTGCGGCGCCCTCTCCACCGTATACTACGGCGGCAGTGAAGCACAGTGGAACAATATTGATATAGGGGTCATCAACTACGACCTTACCGATGCAAATATAATTTACAACCACGAATAGCCCCACACAAATAACAAACGGCAGTGCGGTTTAATATCGCCCTGCCGTTTTATTGTTGATTGGTTTTAGGGTACGGAAATTTCTCATCCGTAAGCCCCGGCAAATAATCGGTGCCGGTACCGTGGTATATAGCAAGCCTTATCAGCACGTCCGTGGGGATATCCCTTGTACCCAGCTCATACCGTGAGTAAGCCACCTGACTGCAATCACATCCTTACTACTTGGTATATTATACGTAAACCAAAATGGTATATTGATTTTTATACCAAATTGGTTTATAATAATTTACACCAAGGGCAAAAATTTAAAAAATATCAAAATTTTGAAAGGATTGCAAGATGAAAAGAATCATTGCGTTGTTTTTAGTCCTGGCAACGGCTGTGTGCCTTTTTTCCTGTGAAAAGAATAAGGAGGGCGATAGTAACTCCTCCGCAGCACCCACGGAAAGCTCTGAAAATGCAGTTTCCGCAGAATCCGAGGAATCCGAAGTATCCGAAGAAAGCGCCGTAAGCGCAGAATCCGAGGAATCCGAAGTATCCGAGGAAAGCACCGTAAGCGCAGAGTCCGAGGAATCCGAAGTATCCGAAGAAAGCACCGTAAGCGCAGAATCCGAGGAATCCGAAGTATCCGAGGAATCCGAAAATACGGAAAACACCTCTAATATCACCTGGACTCTTGAAAACGGCGTGCTTACCATATCTGGCAACGGCGCTATGAAGGATTATACATATAAATCAACCGAAGATTGGCTTAGCAGAAAGTCGGAAATCAAAGAAGTGGTTATAGAAGAAGGCGTAACAACAATCGGCGACCGTGCGTTCGCCAACTGCACAGCCCTTACAAGCATCACAATCCCCGATAGCGTAACAACTATCGGCACCTCTGCGTTCTTCGAATGCACAGCCCTTACAAGCATTACAATCCCCGATAGCGTAACAACTATCGGCGACTCTGCGTTCTGTTCATGCGAATCCCTTACAAGCATCACAATTCCCGACAGCGTAACAACCATCGGCGACGATGCGTTCAATTTCTGCAAAGCCCTTACAAGCATCACAATCCCCGATAGCGTAACAACTATCGGCGACTGGGCGTTCTCCAGCTGCTACGCCCTTACAAGCATCACAATCCCCGACAGTGTAACAACAATCGGCGACTCTGCGTTCGACGACTGCGACGCCCTTACAAGCATTACAATCCCCGATAGCGTAACAACCATCGGCGACTGGGCGTGTTCCGGCTGCGACGCCCTTACAAGCATAACTATCCCCGATAGCGTAACAACTATCGGCTCCTGGGCGTTTTTCTACTGCTCCGCTCTTGAAAGCATCACAATCCCCGATAGCGTAACAACAATCGGCGACGGTGCGTTCTCCGACTGCGACGCCCTTACAAGCATCACAATCCCCGATAGCGTAACAACTATCGGCGACAAAGCGTTCTTCAGCTGCGGCGCCCTCTCCACCGTATACTACGGCGGCAGTGAAGCACAGTGGAACAATATTGATATAGGGGTCATCAACTACGACCTTACCGATGCAAATATAATT
>JAZUNS010000143.1:0-5613 GCA_045604285.1 Eubacteriales bacterium | reverse complement strand
GACTTCTTCTTACGTCTAACGCTGGGCTTTTCATAATGCTCTCTCTTGCGAAGCTCTGCCTGAACACCACTTCTGAGATAGCTTCTCTTGAATCTGCGAAGTGCGCTGTCTATAGATTCGTTTTCTTTAACTTTAATCTCTGCCATTTATATTTCCCTCCCTCCGAAAAACGGGGAGCCTATCCCTCAAAATTACTTGGGTATTATAACAGAAGTATCGACAAATGTCAACGCCTTTTTATTATTTATCCAAAGCTTTTTTTGCTGTATCAACAAGGGATGCGAAAGCAGCCTTGTCAGCAATAGCGATTTCGGAAAGCATCTTTCTGTTAAGCTCAACGCCGGCCTTCTTAAGACCGTTAATGAAGGTAGAATAGTTGATACCTTCAACCTTGCACTGTGCGGAGATTCTGGTTATCCAAAGCTTTCTAAAGTCTCTCTTCTTGTCCTTTCTGGCCCCAAATGGATAGTTACGGCTCTACATAACGGCCTGTTTAGCCATCTTGAAGTGCTTACTCTTACTACCCCAATAGCCCTTAGCTAACTTGAGGATCTTATTTCTTCTTTTGCGAGTCATCAACGCGCCTTTTACTCTTGCCATGTTTTATATCCTCCCAATCGTACCGTAATAATTAAGCGTAGGGCATCATCTTCTTGAGATGTGCTGCGTTACCGGATGCTACGTAGCCGGCTTTTCTAAGTATTCTCTTACGCTTAGGGGTCTTCAAGCCAAGCTTATGGCGACGACCGCTGTGATTCATTTTAACTTTGCCGGTAGCGGTAAAGGAAAAACGCTTTTTAGATGCGCTGTGTGTTTTGATCTTGCCCATTTTAAAATATTCCTTTCACTTATTATGCTGATTTTATTTGCCTTTAGCTGTTTTTTTAGGCGGCGCAAGTATGGTTATCATATTTCTGCCGTCAAGCAAAGGTTGCTTTTCAACTGTACAAAGCTCGCCGCAGCCTTCTATAAATCTGCCAAGCAGCTCAGCGCCCCTTTCGGGTCTTACAATCTCACGGCCCATAAACTTGACCATAACCTTAACCTTTTTGCCGTCCTCAAGGAAAGACTTTGCACGGTTAAGCTTTGTGTTAAAGTCGCCTATGGCGATATTGCATCTAAGCTGAATTTCTTTGGTTTCAAGCACGGGCGTCTTCTTCCTGTTCTCTTTATCCCGCTTTTCTTTGTCAAAACGGAACTTGCCAAAGTCCAGAATTTTGCAGACCACCGGGTTTGCATCCGGTGCGATCTCAACCAAGTCAAGCCCTGCATCTGCGGCTATGCGCAATGCAACCTCGGTCTTAACTATACCAAGCTGGTTACCGTCCTGGTCTATAAGACGAATCTCGCTTGCCTTAATTTGGTCGTTGATAAGCTGTTTTTTGCTGATAACAAAACACCTCCGATAAAAACAAAAAAGGCTGTGAAAGCTAAATTCCACACACCTGATTAAGCCGATAAAGGCACAAACTGCCCCCATATCAAACTAAAGGTATTGACCTTGCGTCCTAAACGCCGGGTGGAACAAAAGCTCACTTCTTATTTTACCTAAAAGAGAATACCACATTTGCAATTGCTTGTCAATAGCTTTTTATAATTTTTTTGGTATTTTTTTTAAAAGCAATGCACAAAGCCCGCCGGTAAGCACGCCAAAGACCGTACCTGCAACCAAAAGCACCGGCGCATAGCTAAAAACCATAAAGCTTCCGCCTAAAACAGCCGCTGCACCAAGCTGTGCCAGGTTATGAACCGCTGCACCGCCAACGCTTACGCCTACCGTACCAAACAGCTCGGTACGCTTTAAAAGCCACATTATCGCAAAGGAACAAACGCCTCCGCACAGACCGTAAATGACGGAAACCGCATTGCCAAAAAGCAAACCGGAAAGCAAAATGCGGCACAAATTAACGGCGAACGCCTCACCCGTGCCGTATCGGTACAGAGCAAAAAGAACTACTATATTGGCAAACCCCGCCTTTACGCCGGGGATGCCCGTATCAAAGGCTATAATATGCTCTATATACCCCATAAGCAGCGCAAGGCACAGCATAACCGCAAGCCTTGCCGTTTTTGCGGCACCCTTGTTGCCCTTCATCCCGTAACACCGTCCAAGCCACCGTCACCGGTGATATATATTCCTATCCCTTGGGGCAGGCAAAGTATACATTGCCCCGTTTTGCTGATGCTGCCGTTTTTTACGCAATCCTTGCCGCTGCATTCAGCGTTTTCCATGCGCACGCTGCCTTCTTGGATAACGGCAAGCCCAAGCATTTTGCCGTCCTTGGTTATTTCTATTTGCCTATCCACGTTCAGGCTGTAGGCGGCGTACAGCTTGCCATCCAGCCGTATTTCCGCCGTTTGTCCCTTATCCGAAGGGATAAGGTAAAGAGCAAGGCACAAAAGCAATATAAAGACTATCAGTACAATATCCCACAAAAGATGCTTTTTGCTAATTTTCATAATCGTAAACTTCGCCGACCTTGCGCACCAAAACAATACCGTTGGTGGCATCGGTTACCGCTTTTATAAAGCCTTCGGTCCGCTCTGCGGCAACGGACGCCTTAAGCTTAACGTCTATACCGAAATCGCTGTCCTCGGTGCGAACACCGTGGGCAGACATAAGCTGCACCACTCGGTTATATCTGCCGTAGTCCATGTCCATTTCAAGCAGGGTAAAGGGCTTAAGAAAGATCTTTTCCGCACCGTCAACCCCGATCTTCGCTCCGGTGGAATACGCCCTGACAAGTCCGCCCGCACCTAAAAGTATGCCACCGAAATATCTGGTAACCACTACGGCGCAATCGCACAGCTCCTCCTTGCGCAAAACCTCCAAAACGGGAAGCCCCGCAGTGCCGTGGGGCTCACCGTCGTCGGAAAACCTTGCCATGTTCCCTTCACGCAGGATGTATGCGTATACGTTATGGGTAGCGTCGGAATATTTAGAGCGTATGGTGTTTATAAACTCCAACGCCTCCGCCTCGGTAGTAACGGGGGCTGCGTTGCCTATAAACTCTGACTTTCTCTCTATAAAGCTACGTTCTGCCGCTTGCTTAAGGGTGTAATAGCCTTTTCCCATGCTACATTACAAATTCGTTGTATACGGTGCGTATAGCGGCGTCAAAGTCATGCTCTTCAACACCGATGATAATATTAAGCTCACTGCTGCCCTGGTCGATCATGCGTATGTTTATGCCCTCTCTTGCCAAAGAATCAAACACACGGCAAGCGGTACCCTGGGTACGTATCATGCCCCTGCCAACTACCGCAATAAGACCAATGCCTTTTTCTATGTCAATATTATCGGGGGAAACCAAAGCGCTTATTTTGGAAAGCAACTGGCGCTCTCTGCCCTTTATGGCACTTTCTGCAACAACAACGCTCATGGTGTCGATACCGGAGGGCAAGTGCTCAAAGTTAATGCCCATCTCGGCAAGGACGCTAAGCACCTTCATGCCAAAGCCAAGCTCGCTGTTCATCATATCTTTTTCTATATTTATAAGTGCAAAGCCCTTTTTGCCTGCAATACCGGTAATGATGTACTCGTTTTGGTACTGCTCGGTAGTGGCAACTATTCTCGTGCCGGAGGCAGAGGGGTCGTTTGTATTTTTTATGTTTATGGGGATACCTGCAATCTTAACGGGGAAAATAGCATCCTCGTGCAGAACTGAGGCACCCATATACGCAAGCTCACGAAGCTCTCTGTAAGTGATGATATTGATAGGCTGAGGATTATCAACTATTCTGGGGTCAGCCATCATAAAGCCGGAAACGTCCGTCCAGTTTTCGTAAATATCGGCGGTAACCGCACGGGCAACGATGGCGCCGGTAATGTCACTGCCGCCTCTGGAAAAGGTAATTATCTCGCCGTTAACGCCTCTGCCGAAAAATCCGGGGATAACAGCGTTTTCACAGCTTTCAAGCACGTGGCCCATAACGCGATTGGTTTTTACAGCGTCAAAGTTGCCGTCCTGATCGAAAAACACAACGGTTGCAGCGTCGATAAACTCGTAGCCCAAATAGTTTGCCAAAAGAATACCGTTAAGATACTCACCACGGCTGGCGGCGTAATCCTTTGTGCAACCGTCTGCAAACGCCTTGCGGATAACCGCAAACTCCTCGTGCAGGCTTACGGTCAAGGAAAGCTCTTTGATAATGCTGTTGTATCTATCCTCTATTTTAGCAAAAATACTGCCCCAATCGCCGCCTTCGGCAGAGGTAAGCTGACACGCCAAAAGCAGATCCGTTACCTTGTCATCGCCGGAAAAACGCTTGCCGGGTGCAGAGGGCACCACAAAGCGCCTGCCCTTGTCTGCCATAATAATGTCTTTAACTTTTTTAAACTGACCGGCGTCTGCCAAAGAGCTGCCGCCGAATTTTACAACCTTTTTAAGTATTTTTTCCATAACAAAACACCAACTTTACCCAATTAATCTTTATAGTATAATAGCACACTAAAATCCGTTTTGCAAGAATTATAATTAAACAAAGACCACTTTTTTAAGCCTTTAAAAAAAGCCTTGACAAACAGATGCTAAAATAGTAAAATAATTCGGAACGGTACCAATACGCCTCCTTAGTTAAATGGATATAACAAGCCCCTCCTAAGGGCTAGTTGTGGGTTCGATTCCCGCAGGGGGTGCCATAAAAAAGTCTCGTTTGTATGCTTACCAAAGAGACTTTTTTGCTAAATATACCTTGCGGTGCATAAGCACACCTTCGGTGCGTGAAGCGATGCTGCGCATCGTGAAGTGCCTGTGAGTGTGAGTGGCACATTTTACTTCACATTGTGCGTAAGCACGATGATTTACAGCGGCTTTGCCGCTGCTTCGCTTGGGTGAAGCCCAAACTTCACTAAAAGTTGCTAATTGCAGATGTTTATGATATAATGTGTTCGATAAATAAGACTATGTAGGTGAGATAATGATTATTTTAATTACAGGGGCATCGCATACAGGTAAAACTGCACTTGCCCAAAAATTGCTAGAAAAATATAAATATCCATACCTGTCAATAGACCATCTGAAAATGGGCTTAATTCGTAGCGGTAACACGGAACTTACCCCTATGGATGATAATGAATTGACCGAATACTTGTGGCCGATTGTTCGTGAAATGATAAAAACTGCTATTGAAAACAATCAAAACTTAGTTGTTGAAGGTTGCTATATTCCGTTCGGTTGGCAGAAGGACTTTGCGCAGGAATATCTTGAAAACATCAAGTATTACTGCCTTATAATGAGTGAGGAATACATCAAAAATCACTTTTCTGACATAAAGAAATATGCACGCGTCATTGAAAATCGTGGAGAAGATACAGATTGCACATTGGAAAGCGTGTTAGCAGACAATTTAGAAATGTTAGCCCTTGCACGAGAGCATAATGTAAACTATATACTCATTGACGATAAGTACGAAATCAATATTGATTTATAACGATAAATACCAATAGGTCGAACAGTTAGTAAAATAAGCATTTGTAGGTGTGAATGATGAAAACTTTATATATGATTGGTGGCACTATGGGAGTTGGAAAAACAACTGTGTGCCAACAGCTCAAACAGGATTTACCGAATAGTGTATTTCTTGACGGAGATTGGTGCTGGGATGCAAATC
>JAZUNS010000142.1:0-13137 GCA_045604285.1 Eubacteriales bacterium | reverse complement strand
AATCTGCTGAATCCGCTGAAAGCTCCGAAGCTTCCGCTGAATCTGCTGAATCCGCTGAAAACTCCGAGGCTTCCGTTGAATCTGCTGAATCCGCTGAAAGCTCCGAGATTTCCGCTGAATCTGCCGAATCCGCTGAAAGCTCTGAAGCTTCCGCTGAATCCGCAGAAAGCTCTGAAGCTTCCGTAGAAGAAAGCACCGAATCTAAGGAAGATTCTTCCAAGGCTGACGAATCCGATAAGAAGGACGACAGCTCCTCTAAGGCTGAAGAAGAGGAAGAAGAGGAAGAAGAGATTCCTGATCATTTGGTTGTATTCTATGCGTTCAACGATATTGACGACCTTGCCTTGTTCAGCAATATCGAAGTCCTCCAGCTTAGCGGTTCTTCTACAAGAAGCACCTACAGCATGCATCAGTATTACTTCTCTATGTACAGTATGTACGGCTACACTGCAGAAAAGAATCCTCACTATCTGCCCTACTACTCTTTGCAGAGCTTCCAGACCGCAAACGACATGACCGAGCTTACCAGCCTTTCTCAGATACCCAATTATGAGAAGGTTAAGTACCTTAGCCTTGGTTATTCCGGTCTTGACAACCTTGCAGGCATTGAAAAGATGACCGGTCTTGAACACCTTGAGGTTGCAGGCTGCGGTCTTGACAGTATTGACGAGCTTAGCGCTGTTTCCACTCTTAAGAGCGTGGACCTTTCCTACAACAAGCTTACCTCTATTGAAGGTCTTAAGAACAATACCGAGATTAAGCTTATAAACCTTAACCAGAACAAGATAACCTCTCTTGAGCCCCTCAGCGGCACTTCCAATATAATGACTCTTTATGCAAACGGCAACGCTCTTACCGACCTTAACGGTATCCAGGGCAACAAGTCCGTTATGACTACCTTCTCCGCAACAAACTGTGTTGACCAGGCAGTTGTTGACGCAGCAGAGGAATCCTCTGAAGAAGCTTCTTCCGACGAAACCTCCTCCGATGCAGATGCAGAAGAAGAAAGAGATCTTGTTGGCAGAACCCTTAGCGATATTTCCGCACTTAAGGGCTTTAAGGCTCTTGAAACCCTCAACATCACCGGCAACATCATCAGTGATATTTCCTGCATAAGCGATATGGCAGCTCTTACTACCCTTACCGCTTCTGATAACGTAATAACCGCTATCCCCGAAAGTCTTGCCGGCGCAAAGGCGCTTACCACCCTTACCGTTGATAAAAACGAAATAACCACTATCGGCGGCGCAGGCACTGCACCCAAGCTTGAAACCCTTACCATCAACAACAACAAGCTTACCTCTCTTGACGGTATCGGCACCAGCAAGACCGTTAAGACCATAAACGCTAACGAAAACGAAATTTCCGAGCTTGGCAACCTTGGCAAGGCAACCACCATCACCAGCATCAGCCTTGACAGCAACAAGCTTACCGATATGGCAGGTTTCGTTGGTCTTAAGGAGCTTACCACCCTTACCCTTTCCAATAACGAGATTGAAAAGCTTGCTGATATGTCCCAGTGCACCAAGCTTGCAACTCTTGACCTGGCAGGCAACAAGTTCACCTCCCTTACCGGTCTTGAAACTCTTGAGGCTGTAACCAGCGTTGACCTTTCCGAAAACACCCTTCTTAAGGACATAAGTGCCTTTGATGAAATATTCAACACCAAGAAGCTTACCTCTTGCGACTTCTCTATCACTCCCGAGGATGCTGACGAAGAAAGTGACGAAAAGGTTGACAAGACCAACACCGTTATTGAAGATTGGTCTGCTATCTACACCTTCACCAAGACTACCTTTACCGGTATAACCGAAAACGCACAGAAGGCTATTGACGAAGTTAAGAAGGCCGAGGGCGACGAGAAGGACGAAGACAAGAACGATAAGGAAGACAACAAGAAGAAAGAAAGCTCTGCAGAAGCTTCTGAAGAATCCGTTGAGTCTGCTGAATCCGCAGATGCTTCCATCGAATCCTCCGAATCCGTTGAAGTTTCCGCAGAATCTTCCGAGTCCGTTGAGGTTTCCGCAGAATCCTCTGAGGTTGTTGAATCCTCTGAAAGCTCTGCTGAATAAGCAAATTGCAACAAACTGCATAAACTGAATACTAAAAAGGGGGCTTTGAAGCCCCCTTTGCAGATAAATTATAAAATTTTAGGAGTATTATTATGAGTGCAAAAATCAAATGCGGTATTATAGGCGCAACCGGCATGGTTGGTCAGCGCTTTATTACCTTGCTTGAAAACCATCCTTATTTTGAAATAACCGTTCTTGCAGCCAGCGCAGGCAGTGCAGGTAAAACATACGAAGAAGCCGTAGGCAGCCGTTGGAAGCTTGCTGCCCCCATGCCCGAAAAGGTTAAAAACATGGTGGTTATGGACGCATCCAAGGTTGAAGAAGTAAGCGCTTTGGTAGATTTTGTGTTCTGCGCAGTTAATATGCCCAAGGAACAGATACTTGCCCTTGAAGAGGCTTACGCAAAGGCAGAAACCCCTGTGGTTTCCAACAACTCTGCCAACCGTTGGACTCCGGACGTTCCCATGGTTATTCCCGAAATCAACCCCGAACACCTTGAAATAATTGCAAAGCAAAAGGAAAGACTTGGTACCAAGCGTGGCTTTATCGCCGTTAAGCCCAACTGCTCTATCCAAAGCTTTGTTCCCGCAGTTACCCCTCTCCGCCGTTTTGGTATAACCAAGGCTTCCGTTACTACCTTCCAGGCTATTTCCGGCGCAGGCAAGACCTTTGCAGATTGGCCCGAAATGACCGATAACGTTATCCCCTACATAGGCGGCGAAGAAGACAAGACCGAAAAAGAGCCTTTGAAGATTTGGGGTAAGATCGAGGGCAATTCCATTGTTGCCGACACCGAGCCCGTTATTACTGCACAGTGCATACGCGTACCCGTTTCTGACGGTCACTTGGCGGCTGTTTCCCTTTCCTTTAAACGCATTAAGCCCTCTGTTGATGAAATAATCAACATCTGGCGTGAGTATAAGGGCGAGCCTCAGTTGCTTGAACTGCCCAGCGCACCCAAGCAGTTTATTACCTATTTTGAAGAATTTGACCGTCCCCAGACGGGCGTTGACCGCAATATAGAAGGCGGCATGGGCATTTCCGTAGGCAGACTTAGAAACGACCCCATCTTTGATTATAAGTTTGTTTGCCTTTCCCACAACACTCTTAGAGGTGCTGCAGGCGGCGCTGTTCTGATTGCAGAAATGCTTTACAGAAAAGGCTATATACAAGCCAAATAAACCATGCGTAATATTTTGTTTATTTGCTACGGCAATATTTGTCGCAGCCCCACGGCAGAGTTTTTGTTTAACGACCTTGTGCGCAAGCGTGGACTTGAGGGCGTTTTTCTTGGGGAATCTGCGGCAGTAGGTGACGACAACATTTATCCCGACGGCAGCGGCGGCGGTGTTTACCATATTTGCAAGCGGATGCTTGCGGATAGGGGCATTGATTGCTCTGCCAAGCAGGCAAGGCTTTTGAAAAGAGACGATTACCAAAGGTACGAGCTGCTTTTGGTTATGGATAAGCAAAATTACAGGGCGGCGCTTAGGATACTTGGCGGCGACCCCGAAGGTAAGCTTAAGGCTTTGACGGAGTTTACCGACGGTACCGAGATAGACGACCCTTGGTACACCCGTGATTTTGATAAGGCGTTTTGTCAGATTGAAGAAGCCGTTGCCGCATTGCTGGATAACCTTACAAAATAGTTAAAGCTTGTGACGAATTTTCTTTTTATCTCGTCACAAGCTTTTTTCTTTTTATTAAATACGTCAGGTTTGCCGCCAATATAACCAGAGATATAAGCTGGGAGGTGGATAACCCGAAAACAAAGCCTCGGTAGGCATCGCCGCGAAGAAACTCAAGGAAAAAGCGGCATAGCGGATATGCCAACAAATATAAGCTTAACAGTCTGCCCTGCGCCCTGCCTTTTTTGTGCAAATAAAGCAGAAGCGCAAATATAATAAGGTTTACAGCCGCCTCTGCCAACTGTACGGGAAACCTGCGCACGCCGTTGGCACCCGGTGCATGGGAATGGTGCATGATAAACCCTACCGAGCTTTCTATGCCGTAGCAACAGCCCGACAAAAAGCATCCCAACCTGCCAAAGAAATGGAAAAGCGGTATGGAAACTGCGGCGATATCCCCATAACCTGCCAAGGGAACCTTTTTACAGCGCAGATATATATATCCCGCAAGCAAGCCGCCAAACAAGCCACCGTAATATACAAGCCCGCCGAAGGCAATTAAAAGCCCTTGCAAAAGAGTTTTTGCATCCACCTTGCCTATACTTTTCGCTATTTTTATCAAAAGCGGCAGGTTGGTTACGCCGTAAAGGAAGGAACCGCCGATAAATATCCCGACCATGGATATCAAAAGCGCCATTACCATGACTTCCTCGTCAAGGGAGCGCTTTTTTGCCAACCGATAGGCAACAAAGGCTACAAGCAACGCCCCTGCCACAGCCGCCAGCAAATAGGGCGATATTATCCTGCCGTTTACATTGATATTCGGTATCATGGGGCTATCACCTCGTTTCTTCCCTTTAATTTTACAGCATTATTAGGTCGTTGTCAACCGTCTGCCTGCCCGTGGAAGGAGTTGCCCGACCTGCTAAGGCTAAAGCCCTTGCCGCAAAGGGTTGCGGGCATTATGGCATCTGTACCGAATTTGCCGCAAATGGCGTCTACCGCAGTATCAAGAGCGTGCCGTTTTTCTGCCCTTTCCGCAGGCATAAAAAAATCCGTTTGCTCCGGGGCGGTTGTATCGGAAAGGTCAATTGCCGTAACCGTAAGTGAGCGCAAGGGTAAAAGTCTGCCCGCTTTACCCGTAAAAAGGCGGAATGCGCCTGCAGCAATCTCGCCGCCGTTGTCGGTTTCTCTGTCCAGGGGGGCTTGGAATTGACAGACGTGCAGGTTTGGCTCTCTTAAGGAAAGGCTTACCCCTTTGCAGCGCAGGCCGTATTTGCGAAGCCGCCGCCCTATCTCCATGGAAAGCCACAAAATAAAGCTGTGTACCTCATCCTCGGTACGCAAATCACGGGGCGGCGTCATCCCGTTACCTACGCTTTTTACGGGTGGTCGCTCTGCCGCAGTAAGCACGGGAGAGTTTTCCAAACCGTTTGCGTATACCCATAAGGTCTCGCCGCTTTTACCCATGGCGCTGCGCAAAAAGCCTACGTTACATTCCGCCAAGGCTCCCACGGTTTTTATGCCGTATTTATGCAGCGCCGCCGCAGTGGATCTGCCAACACCAAACAGCGCTTCTACGGGCAAGGGGAACACCTTGTCCTTATAGTTTTCACGGCTTATAAGGGTAACCGCATCGGGCTTTTTCAGGTCAGAGCCCAGCTTGGCAAAAATTTTATTAAAGGATACGCCTACGCTTACGGTTATATCCAGCTCCTTTTTAACCTGAGCTTTAAGGGCTTCCGCAACGAATACGCCGTCACGGTAATTTTTTATGCCGGAGCTTAGATCCAGCCAGCACTCATCCATACCGAAGGGCTCCACCCTTGAGGAATAATCTGCATATATGCGGCGAAGCTCCCTTGAATATTCGGTGTACGCATCGTAATTTGGCCTTACCGTTATAAGCCCTGCGCAACACTTTTTTGCCTCCGAAACGGTCATACCCGTCCTTACCCCTGCCCTTTTTGCGGGTATGCTTTGGGCAAGCACTATACCGTGGCGCTCCTCTACGCTGCCGCAAACGGCAACTGCCTTGCCCTTTAGGCTTGGGTCAAGCGCCGCCTCTACCGAAGCAAAAAAACTGTTTGCATCGGAATGAAATATTACCCTTGACAATAGGACCGCCTCCAAACATTTGTTCTGCGCGGGGAGTATTATACACCATCGAACAAATGTTTGTCAACCCCTAAATCGAAAAATTTAGCCGTGCAAATTATTGACAAATTTATTTGGTAGTGATATACTTTTGCAATAAAAGGATGAATGGAATTTGACGGACGTTAAAAAACAGTTGCGTTATATTTTTAAGCCTGTTCAGCGCTGCTTGATTTGCAGCAAAGCGGTGGAGTCTGCAGCTTATCCGTTTTGCGGGGAATGCAGCCCCATGTACTCGCAGCTGATACAGCGCCCTTGCGGTGATTGCGGCAAGGCAGTAGCAAGCTGCCGTTGCGTTAAGGTTTCACCTTGCCTTAATTTTTACAGAGTTTATGAGTACGAAGGGAACGCCGCACAGCGCATAGCTTATTTTATTAAGCAAAAGACGGTTGACCACGAGCTTAGATATCTTGCCAAGCTGATGAGGGACAGAATACACGAAACCTCAGGCAAGGGTATAAATTTTGATTGTATTTGCTACGTACCGAGGAATAAAAAGGGCATAGACCTATACGGCTTTGACCACGCAAGGCTTATTGCCGAACAGCTTGCAGGGCTGTTAAATATTGAATGCAAGCCGCTTATTAAGCATACCGGTGCCAAGGGTGAGCAAAAGCGACTTAGCAGAGAGTACCGTGGGTTTGCCGTAAAGACCAGATTTATGATAAACGATGCAGAGCTTGTAAACGGCAAGCTTCCCTATCGCAGGGTTTTGATTGCCGACGATATAGTAACTACGGGCACTACCATGGGCGGTTGCGCCCAGCTGCTTAAGACCTGCGGTGTAAAGCAGGTGTTTGGCGTTGCCATAGCGCACACGCCGAGCAGGCAGATATTAAAACGGAGGGAGGAACAACAAAATGGGCGAAGGTTCTGAAATACTGTTTTCGGTGTTCGGGCTTGGCGTTACTGCCGAGGTCGTTACCATGTGGGGCATTATTGCCGTTGTGGCTGTAATATGCCTTATTGCTACTCATAAAATGAAGGAAAGACCCGGGGGCTTTCAAAACATGGTGGAAACGGGTGTTGAATACCTGCAAAACTTCTTTAACGGTATATTGGGTGAGAAGCGAAGCCGAAGGTATTTTCCTTTTCTTGCCACTATGTTTGTGTTTATAATTTTCTCCAACTACTCGGGGCTTATACCCGGCGCAGGCATCTTTAAATATTTTAAGGCACCTACGTCATCTTTTTCCGTTACCCTGGGGCTTGGCGTTGTAACCTTTATAATGCTGCAATATTACTCCCTTAGGGTGGGCGTTAAGCATTACTTTAAACGCTTTGTTTCGCCCGTTGCCTTTATGCTGCCCCTTTTGATTTTGGATGAGTTTATTAAGCCCGCCTCGCTTGCCATGCGTTTGTTTGGTAACATATTTGGCGAGGAAACCGTTACCGAGGAGCTTTACAGCCTTATTCCCGTTGTTGCGCCCATGCTTATGATGGGGCTTTCGTTGCTGTTTTGCGCCATTCAGGCAGTGGTGTTTACCATGCTTACTGCCATTTATCTTGACGAAGCTACAGAGATTGAAGAATAAAAGGAGTTTATACTTATGGAAAAAGCTATTATTGCCGTTGCTGCCGCTATTGCTATTGCGGTAAGCACTATCTGCCCCGCTATTGCTCAGGGCAAGACCGCCTCTCAGGCGATGGAAAGCATTGCAAGACAGCCCGATGCCGCTAAGGACATACGTTCTACCCTTATTATTTCCATGGCGCTTATAGAAGCACTTACCATCTACGGTCTGCTTGTAGCGCTTATGCTGGTAAACAAGGTATAATATTTTATGACTATACAGTTTTCTGTTGTTATTTGGACAATAATCAACTTCATCCTGCTTTATCTTGTGCTTAATTTTCTTTTGTTTAAGCCTATGCTTAAGTTTATGGACAAAAGAAACGATAAGATAAATCAGGGTAGACTTTCTATTGCCAAAAGACAGGAAGCAACCATGCAGAAGGACGCCGAAACGGCGGCTTTCTTTGCGGAAAAAGACCGTTTGTTGAAGGAAAAGGTAGAGGCAGGCATTGCTTTAACCAAGGAAGAGTGTCTTAAAAGCCGTATAGCGGCAGAGGCTGAGCAAAAAGCCGCCGTTATTAAGGACAAGGAGGCACTTGCCGAAGAGGAAGCCCTGCTTAAGGAAACCCTTGCAAGGGCGGTACCCGTTCTTTCCGACAAGGTTGTACAAAGTCTTTTGGAAAAGGGGCTTTAAACTATGGGTCATCTTGCTTATGCAATTATAAACTTTGCGCTGCTTGCCGTAATACTGGTAATTGCCGGCAGAAAAACTGCCGTGCGTATTTTTAAAACCAGGCGTGAACGGATAGAAGCCGACCTTGATGCGGCAGAAGCAGCCCTTACCGCCGAAGAAGGCTTTACCGAGGAGGAGGGGGACCACCTTGCCTCCGCCAAGCAGGAGCTGGAAGAGGAAGCGGCAAGAATAATTGAAAGCCGCACCACCGCCGTTAAGGCTGAAAACAGCGCTTTGCTTGAAAGGCAGGCGCAAATAGGCGGCGAAGAAATAGAATCTTTAAGACGTGATATGCTTGACAAAGCCCGCAGCCTTACCCTTGAGGCTCTGCATTGTCAGGCTATTGCCCTTATGTCCGAAGAATCCAATGCAAAGGCTTTCAGAAAGCACGAAAGAGCTATTGCGGAAAAGATACTTAGCCGTATAGAGATAACCCCCGGCGACCTGGCTTATCTTGTGCATCACGACGTGCTTTACGTAACCCTTACCTCCGCTTTTCCCTTGGAAGAATCGCTGGTTAAGGAGATTGAAGGGGCGGCTGTGAAGCTTTTGGAAAGCGTAAACGGCAAGCCCAGCTTTTGGGTGCTTACCGACGAAAGCTGCATAGGCGGCTTAAAGCTTAGGATAGGCGATACCGTATATGACGGCACCGTTTCCAACAGCTTAAACCAAACGATAAAGCAGCTAAAAAGTTATCCGCTTAAGTCTGCTGCGGATATTGATACAATAGAAAAGCAGCTTGTTCTTGCGGCTGACGAAATTGTATTTACCATTGACAAATACCAGCTTGGCAGAGTTATAAGTATATCCGACGGTATTTGCTGGCTTGACGGTCTTGCCGATATCATGTACGGCGAAATCGTTGAGTTTGAAGGCGGTGCCGAGGGCATGATTCAGGATATCGAGCCCGGCAGGATAGGTTGCGTTATTTTTGACAAATACGAGTATATAGAAAGCGGCACCCGTGTGCGCCGTGTTGGTAAAATGGCAAGCGTACCCGTGGGTGAAAAGCTGCTTGGCAGAGTGGTTGACCCCTTGGGCAAGCCTATCGACGGCTTGGGTTCGATTTACACCACGGAAACACGCCCCATTGAGTTTAAGGCACCGGGCATTACCGCACGTAAATCCGTTTGCGCACCCATGCACACGGGCATTAAAGCCATTGACTCGCTTATACCCATAGGCAAAGGTCAGCGTGAGCTTATCATAGGCGACAGACAGACGGGTAAATCTGCCATAGCCCTGGACGCCATAATCAACCAAAAGGGCAAAGATACCGTGTGTATCTACGTTGCCATAGGTCAAAAGGACACCACGGTTGCCGAGATATACGAAAAGCTTAAGGAAGAGGGCGCCATGAGCTACACCACCATTGTGTGTGCCAACGCCTCCACCTCTGCTTCCATTCAGTATATAGCCCCCTTTGCGGGTACCGCCATGGGTGAATATTTTATGTACGGCGGCAAGGACGTGCTTATAGTATACGACGACCTTTCAAAGCACGCAGTTGCTTACAGAGAGCTTTCTTTGTTGCTGCACAGACCCTCCGGCAGAGAGGCATACCCCGGCGACGTATTTTACCTGCACTCCCGCCTTTTGGAGCGCAGCGCCAGATTGGCTGACGAGCTTGGCGGCGGGTCTATGACGGCGTTGCCCATTATAGAGACCCAGTCCGGCGATATATCCGCATATATCCCCACCAACGCAATATCTATTACCGACGGTCAAATCTTTTTGGAAACCGACCTGTTTAACGAGGGGCAAAGGCCTGCAGTTAACGTAGGGCTTTCAGTATCCCGCGTGGGCGGTGCGGCGCAAACCAAGCTTATGAAGCAGGTTTCGGGCAATTTAAGAATGATACTTGCCCAGTACAGAGAGCTTTCTACCTTTGCGCAGTTTGGCGCAGACGTAGACGAAAGCACCAAAAAGTCATTGCACATGGGCAAGCAGATGATGACCGTGCTTAAGCAACGCCGATACTCCCCCTTAAAGGACTGGCAAACCGCACTTGTGCTTTTTGCCGTGTCGGAAGGGCTGGCGGCGGAGGTTGCCGTTGAGAAGCTGCCTGAGTTTGAGGCAGACCTTATTAAAGAGGTGGAAGATAAGCACCATAGCATTATGTCAACCCTTGACAGCGGCAACAAAATGTCTGACGACTTTAAGGAAGAGCTTAGGGCGGCAATAAGTGAGTTTGCACAGAGGTTTGTATATGGCAGGACAGCGTGAGTTAAAAAAGCACTTGGCAGGTATACAAACTACGGGCAAGCTGGCTAACGCCATGAAGACCGTTGCCACGGCAAAATTTTCAAGGCTTTCTGCCATAAGCAGCAATATTGCGGAATACTCGGTGCGTTGCGGAGAGATACTTGCAGATTTCGGCACTACTGCGCTGTTTGGCGACATAAGCGCAGGCGACGGCACCTTGTACGTTATGTTTACCGGCAACAAGGGGCTTTGCGGCGGCTATAACAGCGAGCTTTGCAGTTTTTTTGAAGAGCTTGAAAAAGAAACGCCCTACAAGCTTATAGTATGCGGTAAAAAGGGCGCAGAGCTGTGTGCGGCAAAGGGAATAGAAGCCGTAAGCTTTAGCGTAGAGGATATACCCGATTATAAGGATGCGGGCAGGCTTTACGAGCTTATTGCTGCCGAACATCCCAAATACGGCAAGGTAAAGCTTATATACAGACATTTTAAAAACATAATGACACAGCCAATCACCCTTAGCGATTTGTTGCCGTCGGAGGCGGAATCGCAATACAAGGACGTGCTGTATTTTCCCAACAAAGAAGAGATACAAACACCCCTGGCAATGCTGTGCCTTAAGGCAAGGCTTTACGGCGTTTTGATCGAAGCGGCAACCGGGGTGCAGGCGGCAACGCTTATGACAATGCGTAACGCCGCAGATAATGCCGAGGCGGAGGCGATAAAGACGAGGACTGTTCTTAACAGACTGCGTCAAAACGAGCTTACCACCGACGTTATTGAGAGCGCTTCCGGCGCTAAGGACGATTTTTACCACTAAACGGAAAGGGGCGGTGACTTTTGGAAAAGCATACAAAAGGCACGGTTGTAACAATTAAAGGCCCCGTGGTGGACGTACGTTTCCCCCACGGCACGCCCATGCCCGATATTTTTACTGCCCTTGAGGTTCGCATAGGCGATGAAAGGGTTATTCTTGAAACCCTGCAGCATTTGGGCGACAGCGTTGTGCGCTGTATATCCATGCATCCCACCGACGGTTTATCACGAGGGGTAGAGGCGGTTAATACCGGCAGGCCAATCTCGGTACCCGTAGGCAAGGGAACCCTTGGCAGAATGTTTAACGTAACCGGCGACCCCATTGACGATATGGGCGCTATTGAAGATGCAGAGTATCACCCCATCCACCGCAGTGCGCCGCCGTTTACGGACATTGTACCCCACGGCACGGTGCTTGAAACGGGCATTAAGGTTATAGATTTGATGACGCCCTACGCAAGGGGCGGCAAAATAGGGCTTTTTGGCGGTGCCGGCGTTGGCAAAACCGTACTTATTATGGAGCTTATACGCAATATTGCCGCCGAGCATAACGGTTATTCCGTATTTGCGGGGGTTGGCGAGCGCTCAAGAGAAGGCAACGATTTGTGGAACGAGATGAAGCAATCGGGCGTGCTTAACAAAACGGCACTTGTATTTGGGCAGATGAACGAGCCCGCAGGTGCAAGGCTTAGAGTGCCGCTTTCCGGGCTTACTATTGCCGAGCATTTCAGAGAAAAAGACAAGCAGGACGTGCTTTTGTTTATAGACAACATCTTTAGGTTTACCCAGGCGGGGTCAGAGGTTTCGGCGCTGTTGGGGCGTATGCCCTCGGCAGTGGGATATCAGCCCACCCTTGCCAGCGAAATGGGTAGACTGCAGGAGCGCATAGTTTCTACAAAGAACGGGTCTATTACCTCGGTGCAGGCGGTATACGTGCCTGCGGACGACCTTACCGACCCTGCCCCCGCCGCAACCTTTAGCCATTTGGACGCTACGACGGTGCTTTCCAGAAACGTGGTAGAGCTGGGTATTTACCCCGCCGTTGACCCGTTGGAAAGCGGATCACGCATGCTTACGCCTGAGGTTGTGGGCGAGCATCATTACAACACTGCCAAGGAAGTTCAGCGTTATTTGCAAAAGTATAACGAGCTGCAGGATATTATAGCCATTTTGGGCATGGATGAGCTTTCGCCCGAGGATAAGCTTACGGTACGCAGGGCAAGGCGCTTGCAAAGGTTTATGAGCCAGCCCTTCCACGTGGCTGAGGCCTTTACGGGCATAAAGGGCGAGTTTGTAACCACCGACGCTACGGTTAAGGGTTGTGACGCCATTCTTGGCGGCGATTGCGACGACCTGCCCGAGCAGGCATTTATGCTTTGCGGCGATATAGACAGCGTTTTTGCAAGGAGTAAGGAGCTATGACAGACAGCAGCAACCCCTTAAGGCTTCGCATCTTGTCGCCCCACGGCACCCTGCTTGACACAAAGGCGTTTTCGGTACGGCTTACCGCCGTAGACGGGATGATAGGGATACACAAAGCCCATCCTACGGCGCTTATCATGCTTACCCACGGTAAGGCGGAGTATATTAAGGACGGCAAACCCTATTCTACTGTAGTAGACGGCGTCTTTGCCGAAGTTAAAAACGACGTTGTAACCGTAATGGCAGAGCAATTACAAAGCACGAAAGAATAAATAAAGCGCTTTCCTTAACGGAAAGCGCTCAAGCTGATGACAAACCCTGTCATCAGCTTGGCAGAGTGCTGAGAAAGAGCGCAGACGAAACGAACCGAGGCGAAAACTGTACAAAGGTACTGTGAGCCGAGGTCCGTTTTGAACGAAAAATACGATAAATTGCAGAAAAGTCGGGAAGCTTTCCCGACTTTTCAACTTTTTTTGTAATTGATTTTTTATATTTTTCGTGTTCTGTGCCTTTGTCAGCGGTCTGAGCGTGTCCTTTTTAAGAACACGCTGTCGTTGTATTAATCTTATTCGGTTCTCAGTGCCACAACGG
>JAZUNS010000141.1:0-6257 GCA_045604285.1 Eubacteriales bacterium | reverse complement strand
GTTCAAGCCCTTCATTATGAAAAACCTCGTTGCCTCCGGTAAGGCAACCAATATTAAGGACGCTAAGAAGAAGGTTGAGCGTGCCACCCCCGAGGTTTGGGACGCTATCGACGTAGTTATTAAAGAGCATCCCGTTCTTCTTAACCGTGCGCCCACCCTGCACAGACTTTCCATCCAGGCTTTTGAGCCCGTGTTGGTAGAGGGCAGAGCTATAAAGCTTCACCCGCTGGTATGTACTGCGTTTAACGCAGACTTCGACGGCGACCAGATGCCTGTTCACGTTCCTCTTTCTGCAGAGGCGCAGGCAGAAGCAAGGTTCCTTATGCTCTCCGCAAACAACCTGCTTAAGCCCGTTAACGGTCGTGCAGTTACCGTTCCTTCTCAGGACATGGTCCTCGGCTCCTTCTATCTCACCATGGATAAAGAGGGCGAGGCAGGCGGTCTTGATGAGGCAGACTCCTCCAAGGGCTGCTACCGCAACCTTGATGAGGCTGTTATGGCATACGAAAACGGCTTGCTTGGCCTCCACGCCAAGATCAAGGTAAGAGTATGCAAGGAAGTTAACGGCAGGATGGAAGAGGGCATCGTTACCTCTACCTTGGGCAGATTCATCTTCAACAGCTATATCCCTCAGGACCTTGGCTTTGTTGACAGAACCAAGCCCGAAAACAAGCTTGCCCTGGAAGTTGACTTCGTTTGTACAAATAACGAGCTGGCGCAGATCATCGACCGCTGTATAAGAGTACACGGCAACGTTATCACCTGCGAAATGCTTGATAAGATGAAGGCAAACGGCTTTAAGTATTCCACCCGTGGTGCAATTACTATTTCCGTTTACGATATGACCATTCCTCCCCAAAAGAAAGACCTTTTGGCAGAAGCCGAAAAGAAGGTTGACGTTATAACCGACTACTTCCGCCAGGGTATGCTTTCCGATGAGGAAAGAAGCCGCAGAGTAGTTTCCGTTTGGGAAGAATGCACCAAGCAGGTTGCTACCGAGCTTCAGAAGAACCTTGACCGCTACAATCCTCTTAACATGATGGCTGTTTCCGGTGCGAGAGGTTCTATCAAGCAGATCAGACAGCTTGCCGGTATGCGTGGTCTTATGTTTGCCGCCACCGGTAAAACCATAGAAATGCCTATTAAGTCTAACTTCCGTGAAGGCATGACTATATTGGAATACTTTACCGCAGCCCGTGGTGCAAGAAAGGGTCTTGCAGATACCGCACTTCGTACCGCTGACTCCGGTTATCTTACCAGACGTCTTGTTGACGTTGCTCAGGACGTTATCGTTCGTGAAGAAAACTGCGGCGATAACAGAGGTATGGTTGTTCGCAAGATAGTGGACTATATGTCCGGCGGCAAGGAAGAGGTTATCGAGCCCTTCGCAGACCGTCTCCTTGGCAGATACACCATAGGCAACGTTGTAAATCCCACTACCGGCGAGGTTATCGTAGAACACGATACTATGATATCCGAAGCACAGGTTAAGGCAATAATCGAAGCAGGCATTGAGGAAGTTTGCGTTCGCAGCGCCATCAATTGCCGCGCTAAGCACGGCGTATGCGTACACTGCTACGGTGCGGACCTTGCCAGCGGCAAGCCCGTAAGCATCGGCGAGGCTGTAGGTATTATTGCGGCTCAGTCCATAGGCGAGCCCGGTACACAGCTTACCATGCGTACCTTCCACAGCGGCGGCGTTGCCGGCAGCGATATTACCCAGGGTCTTCCCAAAGTTGAAGAAATCTTCCAAGCCCGCAAGCCTAAGGTTGCCGCACTCCTTGCAGAGTTTAACGGCACCGTTACCACCGAGGATACCAAGAAGGGCCGTCAGGTTCACATGATAGATGCGGAAACCGGTGAAGAGCGCATCACTCCCATCTCCCTCAAGACAAAGCTTATCGTTGAAGAGGGCGCAACCGTTCGCAAGTGCCAGAAGCTTACCGACGGTACCGAAACCCCCGCAGACATCCTTCGTATCAGCGGTCTTGACGCAGTTTACGAATACATTATTAAAGAGATTCAGCGTGTTTACCGCTTGCAGGCGGTTGAAATTAACGACAAGCATATAGAAATCATTGCCCGCCAGATGACCCGCAAGATCAGAATAGAGCAGGCAGGCGATACCGATATGCTGGTTGGCAGCGCTGTTGACGTTAACGAGTTCCTTGCAGCAAACGAGGCTATCCGTGCCCGTAACGAGGCAGGCGACACGCCCATTCCTCTTATGGAAGCGGTTGGCACTCCCATGCTTCTCGGTATAACCAAGGCTTCCCTGTCTACCGAGTCCTTCATGTCCGCCGCATCCTTCCAGGAAACCACCAAGGTTCTTACCGAAGCGGCTATCAAGGGTAAGGTTGACCATCTTATAGGCCTTAAGGAAAACGTTATTATCGGTAAGCTTATCCCCGCAGGTACGGGTATGAAGCATTACAGAGATTTGGACATTAACGTTGGCGAAACCGAAAGCTATAACGAAATGTTCGAAGGTGACGAGCTCAACGCAGTTGAGTAATCGGGTGGCTTTACGCCCCCCCTTTTGGGGGCTTTAGCATAAAAAATACTTAAGAAAGGAGAAAAAACAGTGCCTACATTTAATCAGCTTGTAAGACATGGCAGACAGATGGCTACCTATAAGTCCAAGTCCCCTGCTTTGCAGAAGGGCGTTAACCTTTTGAAGAAAAAGGCTACCGATCAGCCCTCTCCTCAAAAAAGAGGCGTTTGCACTAAGGTTGCTATCAAAACCCCTAAGAAGCCTAACTCCGCACAGCGTAAGATCGCAAGAGTTAGACTTACCAACGGTATGGAAGTTACTTCTTACATCCCCGGCATCGGTCACAACCTGCAGGAACACTCTGTAGTTCTTATCAGAGGCGGCAGAGGTAAGGACCTCCCCGGTGTTCGTTACCACATCATCCGCGGTAAATTGGATACCCAGGGCGTTGCTAACAGAAATCAGGCTCGCTCCAAGTACGGTGCAAAGAGACCTAAGAAGAAGTAATCCACCGCATTTTTAAAATCGGAAACAAATAGTTTGTGCTTTAAATTAAGCGCAATATCATATATATAATGATTTTGCCTTAAGGAAGCCTTACGGAATTATTCCGAGTACCTAAGATCTCATTTTTAAAATTTATGAAGGAGGGAAGTACAGTGCCCAGAAGAGTGCATGGTTTTAAGAGGGACGTTTTACCCGACCCTATGTACAATTCCACTTTGGTAACCAAGCTTACCAATCAGATTATGTATGACGGTAAAAAGGGTGTTGCTCAGAGAATAGTTTATGATGCATTTGCAATGGTTGAACAGAAGACCGGCGCCAATGCTCTCGAGCAGTTCCAGAAAGCCCTTGAAAACATTATGCCTAACCTTGAGGTTAAATCTGTCCGCAGAGGCGGCTCTAACTACCAGGTTCCTATGGAAGTAAGAGCAGAAAGACGCCAGACTCTCGGTCTCAGATGGCTTGTTTCTTATGCAAGATCCAGAAGTGACAGAAAGATGTATGAACGTCTCGCAAACGAGATTATCGATGCTACCAACAATCTTGGCGGCGCCGTTAAGAAGAAGGACGATACCCATAGAATGGCAGAAGCTAACAAGGCGTTTGCTCACTATAAGTGGTAAACTTAAAATAAGCGTTTTTAAAAAAACAGGAGAATTGTATGGCAAAATATCAGCTTGATAATATGCGTAACATCGGTATAATGGCGCATATAGACGCAGGCAAAACAACGACGACGGAACGTATCCTTTATTACACCGGTAAGACCCACAAATTGGGCGAAACCCACGAGGGTGCAGCTACTATGGACTGGATGGAGCAGGAGCAGGAACGTGGTATAACCATTACCTCTGCTGCTACTACCTGCTATTGGAAGGGATATCGTATAAACATTATCGACACTCCCGGCCACGTGGACTTTACCGCGGAAGTAGAGCGCTCTCTTAGAGTGCTTGATGGCTCCGTTACCGTGTTCTGCGCTAAAGGCGGCGTTGAACCTCAGTCGGAAACAGTCTGGCATCAGGCTGACAAGTACAAGGTTCCCCGTATGGCATACGTAAACAAGATGGATATCACCGGCGCAAACTTCTACCGCGTGGTTGATATGATGCATGAAAGATTGCGTGCAAACGCAGTTCCTATGCAGCTTCCCATCGGTGCGGAGAGTGATTTTAAAGGTCTTATCGACTTGCTTACCATGACCGCATATATTTATCAGAACGAAGACGGCACCGACGTTCTTGAAACCGAGGTACCCGCAGACATGAAGGAAAAGGCAGAGCAGTACCGTGCCCAGCTTGTTGAAAACGTTTGCGGCTTTGACGATGCCCTTATGGATAAGTTCCTTGAGGAAGAAGAAATCACCGTTGACGAACTGAAGGTAGCTATCCGTAAGGCTACCATAGATAATAAGATGGTTCCCGTTTTCTGCGGTACATCTTATAGGAACAGAGGCGTTCAGAAGCTGCTTGACGCAGTTATCGATTATATGCCCTCCCCCTTGGACATTGAAAACATTAAGGGTGTTAACCCCGACACCGAGGAAGAAGAAGAGCGTATAACCGGCGAGGACCAGCCCTTTTCCGCTTTGGCTTTTAAAATTATGGCAGACCCCTTTGTTGGTAAGATCTGCTTTGTAAGGGTATACTCCGGCTCTATCAAGTCCGGCTCCGTTGTTTACAACGCAGTTAAGGGCGTAAGAGAGCGTATGGGCCGTATCCTTATGATGCACGCTAACCACAGAGAGGACGTTGACGAGATAGGCGCAGGCGAAATCGCCGCAGTAGTAGGCTTTAAGAATTCTACCACCGGCGACACCCTTTGTGACGAAAAGCATCCCGTAATACTTGAGTCCATGGTATTCCCCGAGCCCGTTATCCGTGTAGCAATCGAGCCCAAGACCAAGGCAGGCCAGGAAAAGATGGGTATTGCCCTTTCCAGACTGGCAGAGGAAGACCCCACCTTCCGCACCTATACCGATGCGGAAACCGGTCAGACCATCATTGCAGGTATGGGCGGGCTGCACCTTGAAATTATCGTTGACAGACTTATGCGTGAGTTCCGTGTGGAAGCAAACGTAGGTAAACCTCAGGTTTCTTACCGTGAGGCGATCCGTAAAGCTGCAGATGCCGATGAAAAATTCGTGCGTCAAAGCGGTGCTAAGGGTCAGTACGGCCACGTTAAGCTCACCCTGGAACCCGGTGAGGCAGGCAGCGGCTTTGAATTTGTGGACAAGACCGTCGGCGGCGCCATTCCTAAGGAATATATGGGCGCAGTTAAGAGCGGTATTGAAAGCGCAATGCAAAACGGCGTACTTGCAGGCTACAACGTTGTTGACGTTAAGGCAACCGTTACCGACGGATCCTACCACGAAGTTGACTCTTCGGAAATGGCGTTTAAGATTGCCGGCTCTATGGCGTTTAAGGCAGCAATGAAGAAGGCAGATCCTACCTTGACCGAGCCTATCATGAAGGTTGTTGTTATCACTCCCGAGGAATACCTCGGCTCCGTAATCGGTGACATTACCACCCGTCGCGGTGCAATCCAGGAGATGACAGCTCTTACCGGCGCGCAGCAGATAACTGCCCACGTGCCCCTTTCCGAAATGTTCGGCTACGCTACCGATATGCGTTCCATGACCCAGGGCAGAGGTAACTACTCTATGGAACCCAGCCATTATGCTGAAGTTCCCAAGTCCGTTATGGAAGCTATTATCCAAGGCAAAAACGTATAAGCTTTTTGCATAAAAGCCTAAGTTTTTATAAAAAACCCTTGACATAAAGGGAAAAATTGTTTATTATTAAAGTAATATTATATGTAATTCAGGAGGAAATTTTTAATGGCAAAGGCAAAATTTGAAAGAAATAAGCCCCATGTCAATATAGGCACTATCGGCCACGTTGACCACGGCAAGACCACCCTTACCGCTGCTATAACCAAGACTCTTTCTCTCGGCAACGAAGCAATCGAATTCTTGGCATATGACCAGATCGACAACGCTCCCGAAGAAAAGGCAAGAGGTATTACGATCAATACCAGACACGTTGAATACGAAACTGCTAACAGACACTATGCTCATGTTGACTGCCCCGGCCACGCCGACTACGTTAAGAACATGTTCACCGGTGCTGCTCAGATGGTCGGCGCAATTCTCGTTGTTGCTTCTACTGACGGCCCCATGCAGCAGACTCGTGAACACATACTCCTCGCTCGTCAGGTTGGCGTTCCCGCAATGTGCGTATATATGAACAAGACC